>NZ_JBIPPD010000037.1:0-20350 GCF_044368625.1 Flavobacterium sp.
AACTAATGAAAAAATTAAACAAGTAGAATTATCAATTAATAACAGACCTATTAGAAAATTCAATTATCTTAGTCCAATTGAAACTCTAAATAATAAGTTTGTTGCACTTATGAATTGAACACAGCATCCATTCCATTAACGCGAAGTATCAGCCGTGTTTTCATGTTCAAATCATTCGAAGGTATTTTGCGAAATCTTCCACTAATCTTTAGTAAATAAGTCCCTGATGTTCCTACAGTCATCGGAAATCCAGAGGATAAAATAGCTGCTCCTTCTACTCCAGATACTAAGCCCGGGGCCATAGTTACCTCAACACGACTAAAATTAGAATTACTATCAGTTTCTGCACTACCTCCACCAGTAGGCGTATTAATTTCTCCACCTGCTACAAGAGGTTGTGCTACTAAGAACACCCTATTTGGAATAACGACTTCACTTTTTTGTAAAAGCCATTCGCCATCAATATGAATATAATGTGCATGAACGTCTGTGTCATAAACCATCAATCCATTTGCAGGAGAAACAATGGCTAATTTCTGAGCAGTAGTCATCCTTGGAAATAAAATTCCTTTATTCGTACCATTTACGTCGAGAACCGCACTTGGATGGGGTGTATTTGTGTTCATCCCTACTTGTGCAAAAGCTGTGTTTCCACCTAAAATGAGTACAACCGCTAGAATAATTTTTTTAGTGTTTTTCACAATTGTATCTATTAGAACAAATCAATATATTTAATTATCACCATCGGTCCTACAACCCTAATAGTCGTTGTATTCGGATTCCCTTGCCCATATTTGTAATACGAAAAATTAAACTCATTACCTTGATAAATATTTAGTATGCTCTTGCAAAAGTAATTGATGTCGGACGGATAAGATCCAGGCGCTTCTCTTACACAATTTGCGCCATTCAATCCCAATACCTCTCCAAAAGATACGCTCTGTACAACATTTATTCCGTCCAATCGACTTACTGTTCCCACCATCGTAATTTCAAATTTGCCCGATTTGAGAAAACGAACAACACCAGAGCCTGTATGTTCAACCACTCCATCAGGGTTAAAAGTTATAGTAACACCCCCCGAAGCTTTTGATGCATTATCCGCTCCCGCAATTCCTGTAATATCATCAAAAGTTAATATTGCCGCAATTCTGGAAGTCATTTCCCGTTCACCTGGATAACAGTCCCAAGAACCGCTTTTATAAATCATCAAACATTTTCTGTCATTGTCATAAACTTGCAAACCACTAGCAGGATTAACAATTGCCAAGCGTTGTGCTGAACTCATCCTAGGTAATAAAACGCCTTTTTGATTGGACTTAATATCAATAATGGCCGATGGATCGGGTTCTGTATTTCCAATTCCTATTTGCCCAAATACAACTGCAGAAAAGAGCAGAAAGACGAAAATTATACTTGATTTCAAAATATGTTTTGTGTTTAGTTATTTACGATTTTTACAATTGACAATATAGTGTCAAGAAAAACAAGATTCATCCCCTGTGCACTTCCATCCACGTTTTGACCCCAAACTGTGAGTTTATCACCAATTTGAAAAGACAACGGTGGAAATGTTACACCTACATTTGTCCCATTATTAACTGTATATACCTGCCCAATTGACTCATAACACGATGCGATATCACTGCCGCCCTTTCTCAAAATATACCTACCAGTAATGGGGTTGGGATTAGAACTTCCCCTCAAAATAAAACCAGTGAGCTCAATCGTGTAAAGACCATTTTCTAAAATTTTGATAGCATCTACTCCACTAACTTCAGCATACGTAGCATCGTTAGATGTAAAAACCTGACTCACTGGAGTCATTTTTATAGCTGATAATTGTGGACCCGTTCCGCCAGGGTTTCCAAACTCATATACTTGATAATAGGCATTGAAATTCTCAGAAAAAGACTCTTGCCAAGTGGTGCCGTTAAAAAAATATTTGGTTTGCGATGATGTTGAAAAAATCTCTAAACCTTCTGCAGGATCAGGAATCACATCACGCTGAAAGGTTGTCATTCTGGGTATTAGTAATCCTTTGCTATCTGAAGAGATGTCTAAAACTGCCGAACGATGGGGAGCATTAGTACCAATACCAACTTGTGAAAATACTGGACATGCCAATAAAAAAAAATAAACAGTATGAGTAGATTTTGCTTCATAGTAAAATGACTTAGATTAACGTTATTTAGATAAAAATCTAATTATTAATTATTTACTACAAATATACTGTATTTAAAATGTCATTTCATTAAAAGATATGTGTTTTTTTTAAGAAATGTTTAATTATGAGTTCCCACAGTTGAAATCCAAAAAGAAACTTTTAATGAAAAATTGTCAAAAAAAACATCTATACATCATACACAGCGTTTTCAGACACAACTTCTTTCAAAATTTCCAAAGATTCAAACCTCTTGACCTCATCAAATAAATAATTCGTTACCATCAATTCGTCAATTTTCGTAGCATCAATAAACCCAGAAAGATTTTTTTGTAAGGTTCTTTTGTTGCCAATAAAAGTACAAGCCAACATATTTTCGACCATCGCTCGTACTTCAGGAATTTGATACGAATCGGGTAAAGTCCCAGGCGATTGAAGCGGACTTCGTGCATTGGTTACAATTCCAGTAAACATCCGTACCAAACTTGTAGCTTGGAATTGTGCCTCCTCATCGGTTGCAGCACCAATCACATTTACACAAGCCATAACATACGGTTTTTTCAATTGTTTGGAAGGACGGAAGTTATTACGATAAATGGCAATAGCAGGTCTAAATTGTGCCGGTGCAAAATGAGCAGCAAACGCATACGGCAAACCCATTTGGGCGGCTAAATAAGCACTATCGGTACTGGAACCCAATATCCACAGCGGCACCTCTAAACCTTCGGCAGGAAATGCCCGAACCGTTGCCGAACTGTTTTCTAAACAAAAATACTTCTGTAATTGTTGTACATCCGAAGGAAAAGCATGCGAAGTATCTCTTGCATTTCGGCGTAAAGCCATTGCCGTATTTTGATCGGTTCCGGGAGCGCGTCCCAATCCCAAATCAATGCGGTTGGGATACAATGTTGCCAAAGTGCCAAACTGCTCGGCAATGACCAGCGGACTGTGATTGGGCAACATTATTCCGCCTGAACCTACACGAATTTTATTGGTTTGCTCAGCAACGTGACCGATTAATAAAGAAGTCGCTGCCGAAGCGATGTGTTCCATATTGTGGTGTTCCGACATCCAAAATCGTTCGAAACCCAAATGCTCGGCGTGTTTTGCCAAACGAACGGTTTCCTGAATGGCAGTTAATGCCGTACCGCCTTGTTTTACCACAACTAAATCTAATATCGAAAGGGAAATATTTTTCATCTTACAAAATTAGCGAAGAATCATTATTTACTATCATAACAATCTGCCAAAGATGTACGGCTGTAAACTCAACAAAAAAATCCCGACTGCTTATAACAACAATCGGGACTTGTATAAAAACAATTTCTGCTTTATTTTATAATCAATTTTCGTATTTGTTTCAAATTGGTTTCAGTGGTAATTTCAATCAAATAAACCCCTGTAGCCAAATCGTTCACCGGAATGCTTACTTGTTGAGCGTTATTTCCTGAAACTGTTTTGATTATTTTTCGATTTTGAGAATATTGTACCTACATCAGAAATTTAGTAGTTAAGACTGACAAAACTTCTTTTAAGATTATATCCCAAAAAAGCGCTGTCGGAAGAAGTGGAAACTACTTCCAATTTACCTTTTACAATTTCATAACGTAAAATGATTGTTTTGAGGTTTACATCAAAACTTATTGTATAGGCTTCTTTGATTGTTGGAATGTGAGTTAAACACTCTTTTAGTTTTTTAAGCGTTTGATTTTTTCCTCTGTCTGTTCGCTCAACTTCTGCAATAAAAACTATTTTTAAGGTTTTAGCATCGAAGATAACAAAATCGATATTATGGTTTGCAGTAAATTTTTTGTCATTATATAATGTACCGATTTGACTAATTGAAATTTCGGATAATACTTTATACTCTGAATTTTTTAGTTTTTTTCGAGCATAAAAAATTAAATCTGATATGATGTATTGGTGTGGTAGCACGTTTCCTGGCCCGGCAAGTTTACCACTCTCCATTTTTTTTTTAATTGGCATACTATTTTAGTTTAAAAGTAAATTTTCTATTTCTATATTGGCTTGTTGTAACGCAAGTTTTGATTTGTCTTTAAGTGCTTGGGCTTGTTGGCGAATTGCTGAAATGTGATTGGCTATTTCTATTTGTTTTTCTAATGGTGGTACCGGTATTTTAATTTTCATAATATCAGTTTCGCTTATGTTTGGTTGTGCTCCGCCGTTTGAATTTCTTAAAATAATACTTTGAAATACCTTTAAATTCAATAAGTTCATTAAATAGATAGAATTAATATTAGTAGTTTTAATAATGCCATTTCTTTGATTTAATAATGATTTTTCGTCAAGGTCATAAATTCCAACTTTACCAATGGTTGCCCCTGTCATTGCTATCAACAAATCATCTTTCTTTATTTGGAAATCCTCATAAATTTCATAAAACTCATCGGGTAAATAAGTAGTATTTTTAATGTCTATTTGATTTTGACGAATGTTTTTAATTGTAATGAGAATACAATTTGAATCATCAACATAATCTGTTGATTTAAAAGCGTAACCTGGTTGAAAACTTGTGTGATTTTTAATTACAGAGTATTCATACTTTCCATTTTCAAATGAATTAAATACATCTTTAAAATAAATTCTATGAAAATTTGGATCAAAACGACTACTTGATAACTCCTTTAATGAAGTTGTGAACATTCTACTTTGCAAAGTGTTTTCTTTCTGAATTGGTAATATTACACCTAACTCGTTTAACAAATAATCATCTATACTTGCTAATAGTTTTTCTGCTTCGGCTTCGTTTTGTTTTTTTTGTTCATAAACTTTTTGCATTATGAAGTTTATTTTATTTTCTTCTTCTGGCTTTAGAATTGGAATTAGTAAACGTTCAATATCTTCAGTTTGTAATCGAGGTAAAGTATTCCCAGACATTAAAAATTTAGTTTGATTAACAACAATATTTGTTCTTAAAAAGTTTGCTAAATATTCATTACTTACAATTTTACTATCTAAAACGTGAAATTCCGTTGAACATACGCCATCAAATTCTGTATAATAAACTTTGTTTAGATAAGGTCTTAATTTTGGGAATAAAACTTGCCCTTTTTTAAATATTATTGCACTGCTAATACTTTCTTTTTCAGTTGTTGAAATATAAGTTCCTGTATTACTTTCTATGTTTTCAAGACCTACATATGGTAAATCTAAAGGTATTTCTTTGACTAAATTTTTATTGAAATTTGAAACAAATTTTAAATTTTCAAGCTTATTACCTGATTTTTTTAAGCCTTGAATTACATTTCGAATTTCGACACGATATGAATTAGGGTCAAAACGTTTGTCTATTTCACTTTTTTGTAAAATAAATACTCGGTTTGGATTAAGTTTATTGTTTGTTAGTTTGTAGGTACTCATTATTTTTCAGTGTTATTAATGTGTACTATAAATTTTTCTAACTCTGAACCAATTTCTACAAGTTCGTTATTGTTGGTGTTTCGTCCTGTAGCATCATAACCAATATCTTCGGCAATTGCCATAAAAATGGGGTAGTCGTCTAAGATGTTTTGTTTTTTGGTATAATATCTTTCGGTCATTTCGTCTTTCAACAAATTGATTTGTTCTGTGCAAGTTTGTTGTAATTTAATTTTATCGTTTTTTATGAACGCGTTTAGATCTGCTTTGTTAAAGTTTGGGTTGTGTAGTTTTGCTTGTCGTTCTAATTCTTTGATGGCAAGGTTTTTTGTTTTCTCGAAATGTTCTACATTTTTTACAAAGTCGTTTTCGGCTTTTAGGTCGATTTTAAGTTTGTTTTTTTGGTTGTTTATTTTTTGGGTTTGTTTGGTTTGGTGTTTTCGCAAAAACATAACCGAACTTTTCACACCAGCACCTGTAGCACTAAATGCAGTTTGTGGCATTGAAACAATTGCCACAATGCGAAAAGTTTCTTCGATATTATCTCGCACATATTGCATAGAGCTGTTTGTCAGAATACCGTCTGGAATAACTACGGCAAGATACCCGCCTTCAACTAGAAATTTATGACATTGCTCGATAAAAAGTACTTCCGTAGATTGGCTATCACGTTTTGTGATTTTGTTAATTTCGGATTTAATATCTAACCAATCGGTTTCTTTGTTACCCAACTGATACAAACCTAAATAGGCTTTTTCGGTTTGTTTTACTGAACTTCCAAAAGGGGGATTGGTTACAATAAAATCGAAAGAATTGTAACGGAAATCTTTATGACCTGTAAAACCTTGAATGGTGTTGCGGTTGTGTGCTTCTCGTTTTTCAAATTCCTCTTTGGTTTCTGACGATTTTGGTTCGATGTAATCGCCACCAAAAAGTCCATCACAAGCAATAACGTTTGTGTGTCCGTCGTCGTGAATAATCATATTCATTTTGGCAGTTCGTGCAATTTGATTGTTTATTTCAATTCCGAAAAGATTTTTTTCGGCAAAGTTGTGCCAATGTTTGTGGTGGTCTTTTTCCTCTTTGATTGGGTCGAAATACTCATCGGCTTGCTTTCGAACTTTGTCAAGAGCGTGCAAAAGAAAACCGCCACTTCCGCAGGAAGTGTCAAGAACTCTTGATTTGTGATTGATTGGTAAACTGTCGACGATGAATTTTACTATAGGTCGAGGTGTAAAATATTGTCCAAATTCTCCTCTAAAAAACGAACCCATAAATGTTTCAAAGGCTTTGCCTTTGCTATCAAGGTCAGTTTTATTAAGATTTATTCTCTGAAAATATTTTACAATTGTTACTGTTTCGTTGTCGGTAAGTTTTAGACCTTCAGAGAAAACTTCGGGTGCTTCTTTCTCGCCAATAGCATATATTTTTTTTATACGAATTAGTAAATCTTCGGGTTTTTCGTCTCTAAAAATTTGAAAATCATAAGGTTCTCCGTTTTTTCGTGGATGTTTTTCGTCCCAAATTTTGCAGAAAATAAGTTTGTCTAATTCGTCAAATGCTTCACTTGGATTTCTTGAACCCCCGCCCCAAAGAGCTTGATGAGATTGGATGAAAATTTTGGTAAGTTCGCTTTCTGAAACTACTTGAAGTTCAAAAAACTTTTGTGTTACGTTTGCAGATGGTTCTGCAACTTGATTAAATTCTTGTTCTATTTGTGAAAAACCACCTTTTACGTATTTATATGGAGCCAATTTGTCGATACCAAATTGCGGAATGTCTGGAATTTCAATTCTGCTTTTGGGTCTTTCGGTTGGAACTTCGTAGTACTGATTTTTAATTCTTGATGTTGTCCAAACATATTTTGCACCTTCGGCAACCGCATAACTGTATGCTTGGTCAACAGCTGTGTTAAATTGCTGGTCAGTTAATTCTTCTTTTTTGCACTCGACTACAATATGAGTGCTGTGACACTCATCATCGTTGTAAACAATTATATCCGCTTCTTTGGTTTCTGCCCCCATTTGGACAGAAACAAATTGTTTTATCCTTTTTACGGAATACCCATAAATTAATACTAAGTTTAAAAAGGTTTCCGCTTGAACTTTTTCTTCGGGATTGTTGTAATTACGTTTTTTGTTTTGATGAATGTATGTTATAAAATCTCTTTCATCATCAAATTTTATTAATCCCTTTTCAATTCCGAGTTCTATTAAATTCATTGTATTCAAATAATGTTTAGGTCGTAAAGATAGTCTTTAAAGTGAAAATCTTTTATGGTTTTTAATGTTCGACAAAGTGTAATTTATAGTTTTTTTGCGGTTTGTGTAGTTCTCGGGTATCATCTAATACATCGCTAAAGTTACCGTAAAACGAAAATACCAAAAAAAATCCCGACTGCTACAACAACAATCAGGACTTTTTATAAAAATTATGACAAAATCATCCCGTAACAGTCCATATTTCCTCCCACCCCCAAAATTTCTATAAATAATGAGCTACAAATTTTAACACCAATAACACATTGAAATCATTTTTTTATTATTTTTGAGGTATTATCAACACCTTAACAATTTTAATATGGCATCAACAGCTGAGTCAGGACACGCCAAGAATGTGTCCAATTTCCAAGTATTAATTGAGTTTGTTACAGGATATGGTGCAACCTATAACCCATCCAAAAACATTCTAAAACTTCCTCAACTACTAACTTTAAAATCTACCGCCGAAGAAGCATTGTCGGACGTACTCAAAAAAAACACAAACTACAACACCAAGGTCAATGAACGCAGCGAGTCATTTAGCGGCCTTAAAGGCTTATCTACAAGGCTAGTCAACGCTTTAGCCACAACAGAAGCATCAACCGCAACTATGAATGATGCCAAGGGTTTTAACCGCAAGATGCAAGGCAAAAGAGCTTCTTCAACACAAAGCCCAATAGATCCACAAGCAGAAGCACCTAAATCAATTTCAACAAGTCAGCAGTCCTACGACCAGCTCATTGAACACTTTTCAGGTTTAAAATCGGTTTTAGAGCAAGAGCCAAGCTACACACCCAACGAAACAGACTTAAAACTAGCCACAGTGCAAGCCACTATCGCCAAGCTTAAATTAAAAAATAAGGAAGTAGCAAAAGCATATACTAGCGTAAGCAACGCCCGAATATCACGAGACGAAGTATTGTACCAAAGCGAAAACAGTATTGCAGAAACAGCCGCAGAAGTAAAAAAATATGTCAAATCAGTTTTTGGTGCCACAAGCCCTCAATTCAAACAAATAAGCGGCATAAAATTCACAAAAAAATAATAAATACGCTTATCACATAACCCCAAAACAAAAAGACTTATTGCCCAAACAATAAGTCTTTTTATTTATACGTATGTCCAAATCCAACTTCACCAATTACTAACAAACCACACAATTATCAAAAAATCAAACACAGCTTATTGGAAAGAATTTCAGCATCCCCAAATGTAAATACACTGTCCCCATTTAGATATTTACCTATACCATTTAGATGTATTGATATACAATCTAAATAGATACAGTCCAAATTTAGAAATACCTCTTACTAATTTAGAAATATAGCTTTCCTATCTAGAAATATACCTTCCTCATTTTAATTTATAGTTATCCCATTTTAATTTATTCCTTGCTGATTTAGAAATCTAAAATTCTATTCTTATTGCCACCAATCTTGACGTAAATTTATTAAAATAATTTTTTAGACTTTGCTCTTATATCTGAAATAACCACTTTCAAAAAAAAATCCCGACTGCAACCGCAATCGGGATTTCTTGAATCAATTCTTCACCACTTTATTCTACAATAAACTTTCTGGTTTGTTTTAAATTGGAATCCGTTGTAATTTCTATCATGTACACTCCGGTAGACAAATTACCCACATTGATCGCAATTTGTTGTAGACTGTTACCCGAAACGGTTTGAATGGTTTTACCAATCATATCATAAATAGTGATTTTTGCCAAACTCTCATTGGTGTCTTTCAAACTCACGTTCAAAAGGGATTTTGTAGGATTTGGATACAACAGAATATTATTGATTGAAAACAATTTTGTGTTCAAACTAATTTCAAACTCCGACATAAAGGTGTTCGTAATAATAGGCGGATTGGTGTCGAAATAAATTTCAGCAAAGTTCGGAATGATGTCTCCCACCTGAAAGCCTGGTTTTACTTTAATTTTGAAAGTCAAATAACCGTTACTCAAGGCTTCGTCTTGAATCAGACTTGGAAGGTTGATTCCTGGGAATTTCCAAACCAATTGATTGCCTACGCGTTCCAACTGATAATAATGACTGGCACTTACCATTCGCAAACTTTCTTCGTCCAATTGTGCATCAAGTACATCTTCAATTCGGATATTGATGGCATTGGTCGTTCCCGTGTTTTGAAAACGGATTGTGTAAAATAAATAATCATTTTGCGTAAACGTGTTGAAATCCAACTTTTCGCCGTGGGCTTCCATTTTATCATTTGGATCGTAAGAAGCGACAACGGTTTGTAAAATACCAAACGTGTTATTGTCTGTATTGATGTCGTTGATGGGTGCCGAAATCTGAACGCTACTGGATAAAATATCTCCAATATTGGTTACCGGAATCGACGGAACATCCAAAGCAATATCAAACGAACGTGTTTCGAAAGGTGCTAAGTTTGCAAAATTGTATGTAAAACCAGTTGGTGTCATTGCAACACCACTTTCTGCAACAGAAACAGTTACCGCATCGTCTTTGGTGTAAGTAATCATACCGGAAGTCACAGCTGTTCCTAAATTTTGGTACACTACTTTATTCAAATAAGTAAATCCTGCCACCGGCTGACCCACAGGTATGAGTGAAACCGTAACATCATTGTATCCTTGTGTTTGCGAAATGGGGAAATATAAAGTTTGTGTACCACTTCCTACTGCAATACTAATATTGTTGTAACTCGTTGTACCAGCCGAAAAATAAGTTGCATATTCAGGGTGCACGTTGAACGTAAAATCATAGCTATTTGTCGGATTTTGGTCAAAAACAAGGGATGTTCCTATGGGCGAAGATAAATTATGAATAGCTCCCTCATCGTTTAATAGGTATTGGAAAGCTCCGTATGTAAAATTCGCTTCCGACTCTTCTTTAATGCCATTATTATTAGTGTCATGAAATGCGACTAATTTTATACGATCTAAGCAATTTTCTTCTCCAGGATTAAAACTTCCGCCTTGCAAAAATACCGCAGAATCATACGCCGTATCGTTGTAATCAGCAATGACCATCTTGATATGATATGAATTTCCCGGAATTACAGTTGCACCAGCGGTCATTGGAACAGTAATTCCGTTGAAATTGATAGGAGCGGCCAGCACCCCCGTTGGATTGGCATAATAATTTCCAAAATAAGCCAAGTTACTTGAGGGACAACTGGTATTGTATTGACTGTCTCTAATATTAAAAATAGTCACAGGGACGTTTGTACCAGGAAGCACCGCTAAATTTACGGGTGGTGTTCCTGTTGTTAAATTAGTTAAAATAAAAGCAAAAGCATCGCTAAATCCGCATTGAAACGTTCCATATTCTTCTGACGCAAACAAAAAGTTAAAATTTATTTGATCGGTTACTGCAACAAAATCAAATTCTAATTTAGTAGCATTGTTCAATGTTCCCGTTACTGGAGGAGTTTGTGCTGCTAAAATAGCCGACAAATCTGCATCGCCACCTGCACCACCACCCGAAAGAATGGTAGTATTTGGCCCTACTACTGCTGCTGCGTTACCTGTTGAAAGAATAATTCCCTGCTCAAAAGGAAAACCAGAAAGTCCTTTGTTAAAATAACCAATACCATTTGTTGCATCAGTGGTTCCCGTTGACCAAGTAATATTGGCAATCGTGCTACAAGGGTTATTAATTAAAACTTCATTTACCAATTGCGGCACAGTATATTGTGTAGTATTTGCAATAATGGGTGGCGCCACAGTTCCCAGACATATCGTAAACTGAATATCTTCTGCGAATAGTGAGTTTGACCAAACACGTAATTTATAAGTCGTTCCAATTATTAAATTTTGTAACACAGTTTGATTGGTACTGTTGCAAGAAATAAAAGTTAAACTTTCACAATCACCAGAATGCAATGAACTGTTCAAAGCTGTTGCAGTTCCCACAATATTTTGAAAGGTAATAACATGTGAGGGACTTGTAGCTACAAAACTATACCATATGTCATCATCTTCAGCACCTGGACAAGTACTTGTTTGCGAAGAAGCAGTAGCTCCAGTTAGAGAGGCTGTTACCGTTTGAGCACAATCTATACCAGTATTTATTAGCAAAGGAATTGCATTGACACATTCGTCGTTAGGTACGGGAAGAGGGGTTGAAATACTGAGATCAAACGTAGCCGATTGATTTACATTATTTCCGTTTGTATACACTCTGATTTTATACATTTGACCAATCACAAAGTTGTTTAATACTCCGGTATTGACATTCGTAGCACTACAAAAAAGTTGTGTCATCGTGGAACAGTCAGCTCCTGAATAAACTGCAAATCGAATAGCAGTGGTTGTCCCAACAATATTATTTAATTTGATAATATGAAAAGCATTTGTAGCTACAAAACTAAACCACACATCATCATTTTCACTTCCAGGGCAAGTAGAAATTTCGGCAGAAGCCGTTCCACCTAATGTGTTTCCTGAAACCGTTTGTAAAATTTCTGGTGTAGGATTTACAGGAACAGAAATTGCATTGGCACACTCGTCATTCAATGGCTTGGTTATAAATGTTGCAGGATTTAAAATTGTCCAAGTACTAATGTCACTCGCCGAACAAATGGCACGAACATAATACGAATATTTTGTACTTGGCGTTAAACCTGTTATTGAAAAATTAGTATTGGCGTTGGCCAAATAATAATTATTCACTCCCGTCATTAAAGGCGCTCCGTTAACTGGTGCTGCAGCTCCTTCTTCTGTTACATAAACTTCCCACTGGGTTGCACTGCCTACTTCTGTCCAGCTCAAAAGTGCTGAAGCTGGAGAAACCGTATTGACTAATAAATTGGTTGGCTTAGGGCAAGTGGGTGGTGTGCAATTTTCTAACGTAGTATCGGCAAACAAGACGGATAAAGGCGTTCCTTGTCCGGGAAGTTTTGTATAAATAATATCTTGAAAAGGGTTTATGATGGCTACTCCTATTTCTTGAGGCAAAGCACCGGCTTCACTCCAATACAAATCAAAAGGAGCGTTATTACAAATTTGTACCGAAATTCCATTTGGATTATTAACGCCGCCTGTGCCCAAAGTAGCAACTACCACTCCATTTTGTCGTACTTGGATTCTTCCTCCGTTCCAATTGTTATTAGTAGTGTTTGAAAGTAAAAATTTATAGGTACAGGTTTCAGATGTGCTGCATACTAAAGTGCTGAACAATTGTGAAGCCGTCCAATCGCTTTTTGCTGTATTCGTACAGACCGTTCTGATATAACAGATGTAATTCGTGGCAGCCGTAAGATTAGTAAGCACAGTTGAAGGATTTCCTGTAACTGGAAGGATATAGGCGCCGTTTTCTAACACAGGGTTTGCCTCCGGAAGTGTAGCGGGAGCGGCTGCACTCGTTAACGGCATTACTAATATTTCCCATGCATTGTGTGATGGCAATCCCTCTACCCAAGTAAGATTTGCACTCGTCATTGTCGTTTGAGAAACAGCAACTTCCGAGGGGATGATGCAAGTATTTGTGCTAAAAATAAAAGGTCCTGTCCACAGACTTTTGTCATTTTCAGACTGACAAACTGAACGTACATAAAAATGATACATTGTAGCAGATTGCAACGTACTTATGGTAGTAGAAGCTGTAGTAAGATTAGTAAATAAGAAATCGTTTGGCCCAAGTATTGGATTTGATAATGGAAATTGAGGCTCCATCCCATTTGGAGCTGCTAAAAGTAATACTTCCCACTGTGTTGCAGAAGCGACTTCCGTCCATCCCAATTCTGCCGAATTTAATTCAATGCTAGACACCGTTTGGTTAGCGGGTTGCGGACAAGAAATTTCAGTTTTAAAAGTATAAGCCACGGACCAAGGTGAGTCTTCTGGATCACACTGAACTCTAACATAAACATCATAAAAGGTATCTGCAAGTAAACTATTTGGAGTAGGAATATTGAATAAAAAAGGTGCCGAACTTCCATTCATACCTGAATAACTTGGCGTTGTAGATGCTGTAGGTTGTGGAGCACCTGCCGCAACTATATAAATATCATAACCTACATTTTCAGTTCCTGCGGCATTCCAATTTATTGTTGCTCCATTAAAAGTAATTGCATTTACGCTTACATTGGTTGGAGCAACATTACACAAAGGAACCTCACAATCAACAATACTGCTATAAATGACACTGTTAACTGTTGAAGAATCTCCGTTAATCGTTGCGACTGTTTGTCCAAAAGAATTTACAACAGAAACAATACATTGTTGGGGTTGCGTTCCGGCTACACTCCAAAAAATATCAAAAGGTAAGTCATAGCATAGCGTTACTGGAACATCAACTGGACCAGCTCCTGCGTTATATGTACTCCCAATTGTTTGCAATACAGCCCCGTTTTGACGAATTTGCATTCTTGCACCATTCCATCCGTTGTTGGCTATATCCGTCATTCTAAAAATATAAGTGCATTGATCAACTACACCACATAATTGCGTATTGAAAATAAATGGTCCCGCCCAAGCACTGAATTCACCTGAAGCACATTCTGAACGTACCCAATATTGGTAAGCAGTACCTGAGGTTAAATCATTCACAACCAAGCCAGGATTAACAGATGTATATTGTCCCGAACCAGACGGAATCGGGCTTCCTTGTGGTTGCACCGCAATTTGATAACCCAGTACCGTTCCCAAAGGTGCAGTCCAAGTCAAGTTGGCTCCTGTTTGCGTAGTATTTGAAACCAATAAATTTGTTGGCTTATTTGCACAAGCTTCTTCTTGGATTAATAAATTATAGGCAATGGTTGAGGTTGGAAAACTGGAAGAAATCATAATAATATAACTACTTCCTTGCGTTACTGCATAATTTAAAATTCTTGGACTGTTAGTGGTATTTCCTATTGCCGCTAAACAAGCCCCAGTAGTTCCAGCACAGCTTGGATAAATAAACATCGAAGATCTAGTTTGAGTCGAATTTAATGTAAAACTCACTGATGTAGTTGCTGTGGCAGTATAACTGTAAAAAACATCGTTACCCGACTGATAATTAATTGTACCAGGAATACAACTCGAAAGTTGTGGTCCATTTAACGTATTGCCAAAATTAATTGTGTTGTCACTGGTTTGAAAAGGCAAGTTAGAAATTACAATAGGATCGGCACAACTGGCCCCAATTTTATACGTGCAAAAGTTATAAGGCCCCACCCAAGCGCTAGAATTTCCAACACCACACATCGAACGAACATAAAATTTATAACAAGTATTGGGACTTAATCCAGTCGCCAGCACTGAATTTGTTAGAGAACTAGAGGTTGGCACACCAGTAGGCGTCATATTTGAAGGCAAAAGTTCTACTTCATAACCATTCGACCCTATTAAACTTGCCCATCCTAACGTAGCAGTTGTAGCAGCTATATTATTTACAATTAAGTTTGTAGGAGTCAAACATTTCGATTTCACATTGATGTCGTCAATAATCCAACGATCTCCACCAAGAGCTCCAGTGGGCTGGGTATAAACACGCACAAAAGCAATGTATACATTTGACCCAATGGTTGAAACTGGAAAATCTACTATTTTTTCAGCTGCAATGTTGAAAATTGGGTTCAATTGATTCTCTGTCCATTGTTGCAAAACAATATAAGAAGCCAAATTATTTTGGGAAGTTCCCGTAGAAATTCGTATTTGATAAATCGTTCCGTTATCACCCGTGATAGTTTGTTTCGTCATAAAACGAAGTTCCCCATTAGCAGGGACCAACGTTGCAGGACTTATCAACCAGTCTTCAGAAGTATTTCCCTGACCAATTTCTTGACGGTTAATGTAAGCCGATTTTGTTCCGTTGATTACAACGGATGCATTATTTTGAATCGTCCAATTGGTCGATGATCCCACTCCATTGTCGGTAACAAGCCAACCCGCTGGAAACCCATCAGGCACTGTAACTGAAGCGTCTTCAAAATTTTGAGGAAACTGAGCATATCCAACAAAACAGCAAAAAATTGAGAATATTAAAAAAGTAATGTTCTTCATGATTGACTTTTTAAAGTTTATTTGTGTTTTTAAAATCCCAAATATAAACTAATTATCAATCGATTAACATAAATTAACAAGTAAATATTTAAAAAATTGCCTCACTCACAATAAACCCACTCGTCCATGCATTCTGAAAATTAAATCCACCTGTGATGGCGTCAATGTTTACAACCTCTCCCGCAAAATACAGACTATCAAACAATTTGCTTTGCATGGTTTTAAAATTGATTTCTTTGAGGTCAATGCCTCCTGCTGTGACAAATTCGTCCTTAAATGTGCTTTTCCCACTTACTTGGTAAGTACCTTCTGTGAGTTGTTCAGCCAAGTTATTCATCTGTAATTTGGATAAATCGGCCCACTTGGTTTCTGCAGGAATTCCTGAATGAACCACAATACTTTCCCACAATCGATTCGGAAAATCAAAGGGTGCTCTTTTGGCTATCTGCTTTTTAGCCTCCTCTTGTCTAAACTTTTTGAGTAATTCTTCGGCTTCCGCCAAATCCATATCGTTCAACCAATTGACCGAGATGGCAAACTGGTATTTTTTCTCTGCCAAAATTCGTGCACCCCAAGCTGAAAGTTTCAAAATGGCGGGTCCACTCAACCCCCAATGCGTGACCAATAAAGGTCCAGTGGCTTCCAATTTGGTATTTTTAACTTTTACCGTAGCCAAAGCCGAAACGCCAGGCAATTCTTTGATCCGCTTGTCGGTAATATTAAAGGTAAACAACGACGGAACTGCCGGAACAATGCTGTGCCCTAAACCTTCCAGCATTTCCCACATTTTGGGATTACTACCGGTGGATAAAACCAATTTGGTAGCCGTAAATTTATCGTGCTGCGTATCTATTTTCCAGAAATCTTCGGCTTTAAAAAGCGATTGTACACTCTGACTGGTCAAAATTTTAATTCCCGATTTCGAAGCTGCATTCATAAAACAGTCGATAATGGTTTGTGAAGAATTAGAAACGGGAAACATCCTTCCATCTTCCTCAATTTTCAATTCCACGCCATGTTTTTCAAACCATTCAATCGTATCTCCCGAACAAAATTGATTAAAAGGTCCTTTCAATTCTTTTTCTCCACGCGGATAAAACTTTACCAATTCGTTGGGATCAAAGCAAGCGTGCGTTACATTGCATCGTCCGCCACCCGAAATGCGAACTTTGGTCAGTACTTCTTTGCCCCGTTCCAAAATGGCGACTTTCAACTTTGGGTTTTTCTCCGCAATATTGATTGCCGTAAAAAATCCAGCTGCTCCACCTCCCACACATATTACATCAAAATGCTGACTCATATTCGATCTAAATAATCCGTTATAATTCCGTTGACACCCAAGTCTTTTACACGTTCAATATCCACCGGCTCATTGACCGTCCACGTGAAAATTTGATACCCTTTTTTGCGGGTCAAAGCTACATTTTCTGGGGTTAATAAACTAAAATGTGGATGAATAGCTTTTGCAGCGTATCGATTTGCCCACTCCAAAGCCTGCTCCATGCTGGTTTGTGTAAGAATGCCTAACGGAATTTTAGCATTTATTTCGGCTACTTGAGCAATGAGTTGCTCCTCAAAACTCGAAACTATAAAATTTTGGTAGAGCAATCGGTTTTCTTTAACCCATTTACTGATGCATTCGCACACTTTTTGGGCGGTATTTGTGCCTTTCAATTCAATATTTATCAAATGATTTTTGGTAAAAAGCGTCAATACTTCCTCCAAAGTTGGTACCTGAAAAGTCGCATTGATTCGCAACACTTTCAATTCAGATAACGTTAAATCAGAAACGGCTCCCTTTCCATTCGTAGTTCGATCAACCGTAAAATCATGTATCACGATAAGTTCGCCGGATTTACAAGTATGAACGTCCAACTCGATTCCATCGGCGTTCATTTCCAAAGCTTTTTCGAAAGAAACTAATGTGTTTTCGGGTTCGTAACCTTTTGCTCCTCGGTGCCCGATTTTTAAGAATGAATTCATACTAATACACAATTGCAGTTGCGAAGGTACAAAATCCCATCTGACTGTACTGAAATCAATGCTGAAGTTTGGTCAAAAGCCTTAGCTTACATTTTGAAAATTCCTATTGCCTTCCTGTTTTTATTCTAGCAAAAAAAGCTGTTCTACTTTACGCAAAACAGCTTTTTAGTTTATTCATTTTAGTGCTTATGGTTTCCAAAAAGTCCAAACTTCTCCATTAAAAACAGCCAGTTGGTGCGATAACGTGTCGTATGCCATCATACCCGCTTCGGGATTGACAATGTTGAGATGAGGGCTTTCCATTTTTGGTAAAATCATCGCTTTGTCGCTGTCGGCTAGTACCAAAATTCCTGGGGTTAAATTAGAGGCACTATTGCCAATAATTACTTTGGCATTGCTGCTTTCTGCTACCCCGTCTTGAATAGAAGCATCTACTACACCGGTACGAATGCTTAAATCCCTCCAGGCAGCACCTTGCTTCACTTTTACTTTCTTGTCTGTAACATCATAAATAATTGTTCCCGGAACGGCATCTGATACGGCAGCTTCTGAATCAACCCATGGTAAAATGATACCTCTGTTACCTTCGGCAAACTCCAAACTGACATCGGTGTTTGTAACTAATTTCTTCCCTATGGCCCATTGCGAAAATCCGAGTGACGATACCATCGTGAATAGTACAATAAATATTTTTTTCATTTTTTAAAAAAATTTTAATTTCTAAAAGTTTAATCCCGTTTTGAAGTATTCTTTGAATAAATTATTACTGGCAAGATTGTGTTTCCATACAATACCAAGCAAAGCTTACACCATCAGTAGTCGTGTACACTTTCAAACAATTATTTGTAATGTCGTAAACCATCATACCCTCAACCGGTGCTGAAATTACAGGAGTACTTCCATCTGCTGCAACTGGTTGGTTACTGGCATTAAAACGAACCCTGTTTAAAACAAATCCTTTGGTTTTTGCTTCCAAAACAATCCAACCACTTTTTCTAACCGCTGGCCATTTGCTTGCCGTTCCCGCTCTATTTAAAGAAGTAATACCGGTTGCGGTGTCAAGACTGGATCCTGCATCTGGATCTAGAGCTACTGGCTGAAAGCAATTGATAATTGTTATTGTTGCTACTGCATTCATGCAATTTGCAGGATTCAACTTATCACATATTTTATAATCCAAGACATGCGTTGAAGCTTGGGTTCCTTGGGCTACTGTAAGTGTTCCATCGGGGTTTAAGGTAATTCCAATCGGCCAAACTCCTTCTTTGGCTACCGTTACATTATCCGGCGTTGCAGATCCTGCAGCTCCTCCATTAAAGGTATCATTTGACAAAAGGGAAATAGTAGTGCTTCCATCAGCTGGAGTAGTTAAATTATCTGATGAAACAGACATCGCAGGTGCAGCAACTGTAATTGTCGTTGAAGCACTATCACATTGTGTACCAGAAATTTTTTCGCATAATTGGTACGTGATGGTATACGTTCCTGCTGGTGTTCCTGTTGGAATAGAAACTACCCCAGTAGTTGTATTTAATGCAGGAATTGGAGCGCCAACGTAAGCTGGTGTTGCAGCGGTCGTAACTGATATTGCAACATTATTAGTAGTAGCCGATCCTGCAGCTCCGGCATTAAAGGTATCATTTGCTAAGACATTTCCTATATTCGCTATTCCGGTTACTGCTTGACTTCCAGTAGCTGAAAAACTGTCTGCAACTGCATCAACCGTTGGTGAAACGATTACTGTTGCAATTGCATTATCGCAACTAGTTGGAGCCAATTGTGCACAAATTCGATATTCTAAATTATAACTTGAAGCTGGTGTTCCCGAAGCGACACTAATCGTTCCGTTGGCATTTAATGTAAAACCAGCTGGCCAAGTACCCACTTGAGCTAAATTTACGTTGGTTGAATTAACTGAACCTGCAGTGCCACCGTTGTAAACATCATTTGCAAATACCGAAGTTGTAGTACCTCCATTAGCAGTACTCGTTAGGTTATCTGCAACAGCATCCACAGTAATGGGCATACTACCATCAGGATTGAGGCAAACAGCGCCCGTTGTAACTACCGTACATGCTGAACAAGCTCCAAAAACTACCGTTGAGGCCACATTAATTCCATTATTAAACATAGTGGAAGCGTTAGAATTGGCATTAGAACCATTAATTAAATTTAATCTACCTGTTACAGTTCCATTATTAATTGACGACTTTCCGTTAATAACAAATCTACCATAATTAGTACCTGATGCAGGACCTCGAAGATTTCCATCATTTTGAAAGGTACTTGTTAGTGTGAAATTTCCGCTGTTGTATACGTAAGAAGACCCACCTCCCAATTGGATACCTGCTCCGTTAAAGCTACCGTAATTTTCAAAAAAGGCTGTACTGGAACCAAAATTGATATTCCCAGTAGCCGTAAAAGATCCAATATTATAAATTTTACCCCCTTGAAGGTTAAAACCCGAGGTGGTAAATGTGCCACAATTAACATAAACCGAATTCGAGTTGTTATTAAAACGTGCATTTATGGTTAAACTAGAGGTATTTTTAAAATATGTAGTTCCTTGAATATTAATATTTCCCGA
>NZ_JBIPPD010000198.1:0-6069 GCF_044368625.1 Flavobacterium sp.
ACTTTTTTATCTTTCCCCTTCGGGGTTTTCTTTTACGGCTACGCCTCCAAAGAAAACCCCGAAGGGGAGGAAATGCCATCAACAATGTTGTGAAACTTTACATTTATTCAATTAAATTTCAAAATAGAAATCATGAAAAAAAACATATTAATAATTGTAGGGTTGATAGTTACAAATTTGGCCTTTTGCCAAGTGGGTATTGACAACACTGATCCAAAAGCCACCTTAGACGTAACAGGAAAGCCAGCGGTTGTTGCCAACTTGGACGGTATTATTCCGCCACGATTAACGGGAGCCGAACTAAATGCAAAAAGCTATTCGGCTGCACAAACAGGTGCTATTGTCTATATTACCAATCCTGTAATTGATCCAACAGTTATAACGACACAGACTGTAAATATAAAATCCCAAGGTTTATATTACTTTGATGGATCCGTTTGGCAAATATTTGCAACACAAAACAGTAAATTTACCGATGGTACGAACCCTGCTAATGCCGTTTTTACGACAGGAAATGTTGGAATAGGAACAACCGCTCCAGATAACATTTTACATATCGTACCTGCAACAAATGCAGATCCTTTAAAAATCAGCAATATCAATGCAGGTTCCAATACGAACCAAATTCTTACGCAAGATGCAAATGGTGTTGTAAAAAAAATAGATCAAAATAAGGCTATAGGGAACTTGAGTCAAACTTTCAATTTAATAGGTGGTGCTCCTCAAACACTTAGTACTACAACACCTGTAGTTAATGTGAATGGTTTATCACAACAAGTTACAGTACCCGTAGGTGAAACTAGACTCTATTTAATTACAATAACCGGTTATGTAAGTCATAATAATGCTACGGATGTAGCATCGCATGGGGTTTTTTGACTTCTATTGGACGGCGTGAAGCAATCGTCAATTTATGCCTCTGCACAAAATTCAAATACAGGTACCAATGCGTTAATTCGATTGCCGTTCCCGTCTACTTATACCACAGTATTAACGTTAACTGGAAGAGCAAACCCGTATACTATTAACGTAAATTATACCAGATGGTCTGGAACGCAAGAAATAAACACCACAGCGTTTCCTGCCTATGGAGGCTCGACAGAAGCCGATACAAATGCTTTAAAATCTAGATTGACAATAGTTGAATTCAATACCGTGAATTAAGACGCTATAAAATCGTTGCCTAAAAAAAAGCTGTTCGAAAATATTTTTGAACAGCTTTTTTTAATTAAAAAAGATAATGATTTTAAAATCAAATAAATAATACTGAAACACCCATTTAGGATGACATCTAAACATGTAAAGAAAGCACCTTAAAATAACTTAAAAATCAGGTCCAAAAATTAATTGATGGTAGCATTTTAAATTATTGTTTATCCAAAATTGCAGCCATTTCACCTTGCATTTTCAATGCTTCTGCCCTAGCCTTTTCGACAAAATCAGTTCCATTTGAAGCATAAATAATGCCTCGTGATGAATTGATAAGCAAACCAACTTGTTGATTCATTCCGAACTTGCAAACTTCTGACAAACTTCCGCCTTGAGCACCAACGCCCGGAACCAGCAAAAAACTATCGGGAACAATTTTTCTAATATCGCTTAAGTATTCGGCTTTTGTAGCACCCACAACATACATCAGCTTTTCGCTATTTTTCCACGTTTTAGAAGTTTCCAGTACGTGTTTGTACACTTCCTTGTGGTCGATTTTTTTTGTTTGAAAATCAAAAGCACCTTCGTTGGAAGTCAACGCCAATAAAATGGTGTGTTTGTTTTCGAAAGCTAGAAAAGGTTCCACTGAATCTTTTCCCATGTAAGGAGCGACGGTAACCGAATCAAAATCCAAATCTTCAAAAAAAGCTTTGGCATACATCGAAGAAGTATTTCCAATATCACCACGTTTGGCATCGGCAATCGTGAAAATTTCAGGGTGTTTTTCGTTTAGGTAATTGATTGTTTTTTGCAAAGACAACCAACCTTTAATGCCGTAAGCTTCGTAAAAAGCGGTATTGGGTTTGTAGGAAACACACAAATCGTGCGTGGCATCGATAATCGCTTTGTTAAATTCGAAAATCGGATCTTCAGTGGCTAAAAGATGCGGTGGTATTTTATGTAAATCGACATCCAAACCTATACAAAGAAATGATTTTTTGAGCTGGATTTGATGTGTGAGTTGTTGTGTAGTCATTTATTGTTGCGTTTGGGGCAAAGTTCGGGAAAACATTTTCAATAGCAATTTGAATTTCGCTTTTTAGGATTTTAATTTTTAAAAAAAGTTATAATCGGCTGTACTTGCTAAATGGAATCCATCGAAGCCTATTTTGGCAAAAGTAAAGGCTGCAGCTAAGAAAAATTAATGTGTTGCACATTCTACAAATATAAATAAGAAGAAAGTTATATTGTCGCAATTATTACCAAGTACTTTTGCCATAGATTAAAAAGTTTAAAAGGATTTTTAATCTATGAGACTAAGCAATCTGTGTTCATCTGTACAATCCGTGGCAAAAAGATTTAAATTTTTAAAATGAGACATTTAATCTGAGCAATAACTTATTACATTTGCTACGAAATAAAGATGCGACGCCATTTATGTTTCATTTCAAAACAATCTAAAATAGTATCAATTATGAAAAACCTAGCATTATTGTTTTCGGCTCTAATTATTGTAAGTTGCGCAACAAGTGTCAAAAGTAAATTAGCAAAAACCAATTACCAAAGACTCGATCCCGGACGAGCGGTAATTGTTCTGAACATTGAGGATCAAGTACCAAGTGATTCAGAATTCATTGGTGACGTTAAAATTGGCGATTCAGGCTTTACAAAAGATTGTGGTTACAATGAAGTGGTGTCTGATGCAGTATCTGCTGCTCGAAGTGCAGGAGCAAACATTGTTCACATAGTCGAAATTAAAAAGCCAACCGCTTTAGGCAGTACTTGCTATCGAGTTAAGGCCAAAATGTATCGAAATTTTGATTCAGAGTCCCTCGCAACTATTACTAATAAAAGAGATCTAAAAAACAAATCGAGATTACCCGAAGATGCAGATTACGCGCTCATTCATTTTTACAGACCCAGTTCAGGTGCTGGCTATTTACTTGGCTACAAAATAAAAAACATCAATGATTCGGTTGTAGGAAGATTACGAAATGGAGAAAAATTTGTTTTTAAAACTAAAAATTTTGGTTACCACAAATTTTACGGTGTTTTAGAGACTAAAGAAGAAATAAACATCAATGTTGAAAAAGGAAAAGAATATTTTGTAAGATGTAGTGTTAATATGGGCGTGGTTTTAGGAAGACCTGAAATTAATTTGATAGAAAATTACATCGGAATGAAAGAGTTTGCCGAAATGAACTAAAGCTATAAAAATCATGGAAAAAAGAAATGCCAGACACAATTGTCTGGCATTTCTTTTTTCTACCTTTAGTCTTAATTCTTAATTCGCTTCGCTCCGTTCGGATTTAGCCTCAGGTCTGAAATTTTAGTACGATTAAAATACTTCACTCGCTTCTTTCAACTTCTCCATATTATTCACAAGTTGGAGTTCGTCAATCAGTTTTTGAATTTTACCGTTCATTACACCATCCATGTCAAAAATATCCATCCCAATTCTATGATCGGTTACACGACCTTGCGAATAATTATAAGTACGAATTTTGGCCGAACGGTCGCCCGAACTTACTTGCGATGTCCGTTTTGTAGCATCTTCGGCTTGTTTTTTGGCCAATTCTTGTTCGTACAAACGCGAACGCAAAACGCCCAAAGCCTTGTCTTTATTTTTGTGTTGCGATTTCTGGTCCTGACATTGTGCCACTAAACCTGTTGGAATGTGTGTCAATCGAACGGCCGATTTTGTGGTATTTACCGACTGTCCACCTGGTCCAGACGAACAGAAAAAGTCGACACGTACGTCGTTCATATCAATTTGAACGTCAAACTCTTCCGCTTCCGGCAATACCATAACGGTTGCCGCCGAAGTATGCACGCGACCTTGCGTTTCCGTTTGTGGCACACGTTGCACACGATGAACGCCCGCTTCAAATTTCAAAGTTCCGTAAACATCCTCACCTGTAACTTCAAAAATAATCTCTTTGAAACCGCCCGAAGTTCCCTCGTTCATGTCCACAACCGAAGTTCTCCAACCTTTACTTTCGCAATATTTGCTGTACATACGGAACAAATCGCCGGCAAAAATACTTGCTTCGTCCCCACCCGTCCCGGCACGAACTTCCACCATTACATTCTTGGCGTCTTCCGCATCTTTCGGAATCAACATGAACTTGATTTCCTCTTCTAATTCTGGGATTCGCGCTTTAGCTTCATCCAATTGCATTTTGGCCATTTCCGTCATGTCGGCATCACTTCCATCGGCAATAATTTCGTTTGCCTCGTCAATATTTGCCATAAGCAAGACATATTCGTCGCGCTTTTCAGCCAGGGCTTTTAAGTCCTTATATTCTTTGTTCAATTGTACATAGCGCTTCTGATCGGCAATCACCTCGGGCTGAATAATCAAATCCGAAATCTCATCAAAACGCTGTTTTACTATTTGAAGTCTATCTAACATAGTGGTATTCCTTTATTTTGGAGTGCAAATTTACGAAAAAAAGTTTTACTTCCATTACTATTCCATCAGTTGGATTTACCAGCATTCAAAAGTTGTTTTTTCAGGAGCTTGATCCAGCTATCCGCTACAATCTTTAAGTCCCGAACACCGGGACTCAAAGGATTTTCGCTACTATCTGGGCTAGGGGTTTTACGGATGCATCACCACTTGGATTGCAGGGGTTCATTACTTCGTCCGTTCGACTATTGCCTCTGGTGTTCGTCTTTCAGACGCAACGAACCCCTGGCTGTTGTGCAACGTTTTTTTGTTTTCTGATACTATTAATTCTCTTAACTTCGCTTCGTTTTTCACTCAATTCATTTTCTATATCATAGTCATCTTGAATTCCCAACCAAAATTTAGCAGAGTTTCCAAAGTATGCACTCAATCTTACTGCTGTATCTGCAGAAATTCTTCTGTTACCTTTAATTATTTCAGAAATCCTTGTTTGCGGAATATCTAAGTCTTTAGAAAGTCTGTATTGCGTAATTTGTAGAGGAATTAAAAATTCTTCTAATAAAATTTCTCCAGGTGTTATGTTTTTTAGCTTTTCCATTTTTCTATATTTTTAATGATAATCTATAATTTCAACTTCTAAAGCATTGCCGTTATCCCATTTAAAAATAATTCTCCATTGGTTATTTATTCTTATACTGTTAAATTCTTTCAAATTGCCTTTGAGTTTTTCAAGGCTATTTGCTGGAGGAATCCTTAAATCGCTGACATCAATTGAGTTATTAATCATTCTCAATTTTCTTCTCGCTGTATCTTGAATTTCTCTAGGAAGTTTCTTTGACACAATTCCATTCCAAATTTTTTCAGTTTCTTTATCTTTAAATGAAACAATCATACTCTTTTTTCCGTTACTAACGTCAAAGATAAGTATTAATTTGATAAGTTTTCATTTAAACAGGATTTTTTCGAAAATGTTGTATAACGTCAGTCTACCGATAAAAATCGGTACAAGTTATGGGAAAACCTCCGTTTTATTTGATTCAGATATAGAAAAATAGTTGCATAAAAACGGTGCATTTTGTATTTTTAACCATGCAACACTCCCGACTCTTCGGGAACCATATTTTTCCGTAACCGAATGACCTTCGCTTCTTTAAGATGTGTAATTTCTGAAGTTAATCTTGATTTTAACCCTAAAAAAAAGAGGATAACCAAATCCTCGTGATAATCTTCAAAATGCTTAACGATAACTCCATACCTATTGACGGCATGTAATCGGTTCTCGCGATAAAAAATCGGGACAGGCTGTCCAACAGGGGGTTCATTACTTCGTCCGTTCGGTTATCGCCTCGGGTGTTCGTCTTTCAGACGCAACGAACCACTGGCTGTTGAACTAAACCTACCGGTAGCGTGTTACCTGAAAATTTTAGTCCTTTGCAAAACTAATTAAAAATTATTTACAATGAGAAAAAAAAGCAGATGAGTTAGTTGGATCCGCAACGATCATCAAT
>NZ_JBIPPD010000038.1:0-20169 GCF_044368625.1 Flavobacterium sp.
ATTTATCGAATTAATTAATTTGTCTTTCATACTTTTGAATAAATTGTGGATTCTTACAGAAGATAATGGAGTCTTAGAGAAAATTAACAAATCTTCACAACCAAGTTTGCATAAGTATGAAATGGTTTTTTCAAAATGCGCATTTAATTCATCATCAACTTCAATAATTGCATTAGAAATTATTGAAAAGTAATCCCATTCAGTACTCATGTCAATAAAACATTCAACCTCTGTTGCTTCACAAAAAAAAATTAATTCCTTGTCTGTCAAAAAATCTGTATAATCTTTAAAATGGCTTTTAATTTCATTATTCAAAACTTTGCCATTATAAAGTTCGATAAAATCAATCATTGAATTAGGAACAAAATGATAGTCATTTCTAAAAAAATCATAAATGATACCTCTATTATAGCCTCTAACTAAACCAATGTTTGAATATTTTACGAAATTGCTTTTATCTGTTTTCATTTAAGTTTATTGGATGAATCATTTTGTAAAAAGGTTTTACAAAATATTGTGTAGTATTGTGCTTTATAGAAAGTATAACTCTCTTTTCTGTAGTAGCTTTGTCAACAATTTTTGTATAACTTACAAATAGTGGCAACTCTAATAGTTTATTTTCAAGTAGTTCGTTTAATACTGTTGTCATGATTAATTATTACATAAATATTCTGCTATTTTTTTTTCTAAATAAAAGTTGCAAGGATAACTAACTTGAAAAAATTGACCAACAGGATTTACTTCTAAAAAAACAAAATCATTCTGTGGGGTTACAATCATATCTAAAGAGCCACTATTCATATTTAGTTCATTCATTAATCTCTTTATTTTATCACTAATACAAGCTGGCAATTGATAAGGCGGAGTCCTATTTGGTTTATTAAAGTTATAATTTCTAAAATCAACTTTAGTTTGTTCATCTAATTGTGAGAATATCGCAGATGCAAAACATTCGCCATTCAAATAAAAAATTCTAAGCTCGTATTTTTTTTCAACATATCCCTGAATAAGTGAAGGTGCAATAGAATCATTTAGTTTATCTACATCTGCATCATTCATTAAAACAGAAAGTCCGTCAGTTTTAATTATGTCAGTTTCAAAAATAAAGCCAGCTTGATAAATCGGTTTTACTAGTATTTTATTATGCTTTTTTTTAAACTCAAGTATTTGATTTTTCTTGGTTGCAATAATTGAATCTGGCACTAACAAACCAATTGAACGTGCTTTAAGTAAATTTGTTATTTTGTTTGTTTTATTATCAAAAATACTGCCTATCGATCTTATATTCTTCTTTTCAAAATAAGCGTAAATATAGTTATTGATATAAGTGTACTCTCTATAAAGCATTGATTGAATAGAATTATTTACCTCAATATTTTGAAATGAGAACATTGGATAATTAAAATTCAAATTACCTCTTCTATACCAATATGCAGTAAAACTTGAAAGTTTATAATCTCGATTATCGTAAACAAACTCAACGTCATCATCATTATTAAATAATTTTAGCAATTCGAAGTTTAATAAACTTGATGGATTTAATCTCAGATAATCACACCCAAAATATTCTATCCACTTTATGACGGTTTCAGTTGTTGAATCATCTTCCTCAGATAAGATCAATATTTTGTTTTGCATAATACTTCACAATTAAGATTTTATGAAATAAAAAATCCCTAAATCTATTTATCAATTTACAACGTACACTTTGCATTTCTCCGAAAGAGCGTAAGAATAATTTTATTACTTCAAAGAAAAACAACAATATTAAAAATAACGGTAAACAAAAGTGGATATTTTTGTCAATAAAAGTTATTTCTTTACATTAGCAAACAAAATACAAAAATATGACATTAGGAACAAAGTTATTTAATCTTCGTACGGCACAGGATATGTCGTTAGATAAACTTGCTTTTGAGCTTGAAATATCAAAAACAGCTATCAATAATTGGGAGGCTGACAAAGCAAAACCAAGCATTGAAAATCTTTTAAGATTGTGTGAGTTTTATAATACTGATGTTTATAAACTACTGGAAGAGGTAAGTAACGTAAATTTCTCTCATGCTAAATTTAAAGGGTATACATATGCTGGTTTTGCTCAAAATTTTACGGTAAACAACACTACTTCTCCAGAACTAATAGACAGTATAATGACCAATCAAACCAAAATTACGGAATTGTTTAGCCAACAAAACGAGTTAATTTTAAAGCTTTTGAGCAAGCAATAAAAATACATCAAAAAAAACCTGCAAATCATCGACTTGCAGGTTTTTAAAATTATTTCTGAGCTTCTTGAATTCTTTCGATAAACTCATCAAAAAGATACGAAGCATCGTGAGGTCCAGGGCTCGCTTCGGGATGATACTGTACTGAAAAACAATCTTTATTTTTCATTCGCATTCCGGCAATGGTGCCGTCGTTAATGTGAAGGTGCGTGATTTCGAAATCTGGATGGTTTTCTAAAGCTTCTTTCTCTACAGCAAAACCGTGGTTTTGAGAAGTGATTTCGTAAAGAAAGATTTTCTGATATTTTCAATGATGACTTGCTTAAATTACCAAATTTTGGTACATTAGCTTAAATATTTTAAAAAATGGGAAAAAACACATCTATATCATTAGGAAATCATTTTGAAACTTTTGTTGAGAAAAGTGTTTCCAAAGGTCGATTTCAGGATGCCAGCGAAGTAATTAGAGCTGGACTTCGAATGCTTGAAGAGGAGGAAAATAAAATTATTGCTTTACGAAATGCAATTCAAGAAGGGATTGAAAGTGGTTTGGCAAAAGATTTTGACCCACAAAAGCACCTGGAACAGTTACAACTTAAAAAGCAAAATGGCTAAATATTATTTGACAAATAAAGCAGTAGCAGATTTAGCGGAAATTTGGGATTACACAAATGAACAATGGTCCGAAAGACAAGCCAATAAGTACTATCAAAATTTGCTTGAATCTTGTGAAGAAATTGCCCACAATCCAAATTTTGGAAAACATTATAATATTGTCTCAAAAGATTTATTAGGCTTCAAATCAAATCATCACATAATTTTCTTTAGAATTATCTCAACTAAAGAAATCGAAATTTTAAGAATATTGCACGAAAGGATGGATATGAAATCTAGAATATAAAATAATATGACTATTCGGCACTAACACACTTTATTTTGGCATTTCAACATAGGAGAAATCGCATTAGTTACTTAGGTAAAGAGATTACATCGCTTGTTCTCTATCGCTCGAGTCGTCCATCGTCAGGAGGACAAATAGTAGTGAAGATGAGATCCCGAAATGGATTCGGGATGACAAATAGCATTTAAAACCTGGATAGACAGACGTATGCTTTGTCAAGCTATCCCGACGCTTCGAGATGTTTAGTCAGAGTGACGGAGAGCCGCGAAGATGCAATCCCGAAATGAATTTTTACACGAGAGCTCTGCTCGAGCTGGCGAAGAAATGACAAAAAAAACCTGCAAATGATCGTTTTGCAGGTTGTATAATTATTTCTGAGCTTCCTGAATCCTTTCAATAAACTCATCAAAAAGATACGAGGCGTCGTGTGGGCCAGGACTTGCTTCTGGGTGGTATTGAACCGAGAAGCAATTTTTGTTTTTCATTCGCATTCCGGCAATCGTACCATCGTTAATGTGAAGGTGTGTGATTTCGAAATCCGGATGGTTTTCCAAGGCTTCTTTCTCTACGGCAAAACCATGATTTTGCGAAGTGATTTCGCCTTTACCTGAAATTACATTCATTACAGGATGGTTGATGCCACGGTGTCCGTTGAACATTTTGTAAGTTGGAATGCCGTGTGCCAAGGCAATGACTTGGTGTCCGAGACAAATTCCGAATAATGGTTTGTTGGCTTCCAAAATAGATTTGGCTATTTCTTGTGCTCCAACTAAAGGCTGCGGATCGCCAGGACCATTGGAAAGAAAGTAACCGTCTGGGTTGAATTCGACCATTTCTTCGAAAGTGGCGTTGTAAGGAAACACTTTTACGTAACAATCGCGTTGGTCGAAATTACGCAGGATATTGTATTTAATTCCTAAATCTAAAGCGGAAATTCTGTACTTGGCATTTTCATTTCCCCAAAAATAAGGTTCTGCTGTAGAAACTTTTGAAGCCAACTCCAAGCCTTTCATATCTGGTGTTTGAGCAAGTGCTTCTTTCAATTCTTCGATTGGTGTTCCGTCGGTACAAATCACGGCATTCATCGCGCCATTGTCTCGGATGTAGCTTACCAAAGCACGGGTATCTACATCGGAGATACAGATCAGGTTTTCCTTTTTGAAATAATCTTCCAAACTTCCAGAAGCGTCTTCTCGGGAATAATTGAAACTGAAATTTTTACAGACCAACCCGGAGATTTTAATGGAATTGGAGTCTACTTCGTTGTCGTTTACGCCGTAGTTTCCGATGTGTGGATTAGTGGCCACCATAATTTGACCGAAATACGAAGGATCGGTAAAAATTTCTTGGTAACCCGTCATTCCGGTATTGAAACAAACTTCGCCAAAAGTTGTTCCTTCAATTCCGATTGATTTTCCGTGAAAAATGGTTCCGTCACTTAGTAAAAGGATGGCGCTTTGTCGTGTTGTATATTTCATTCGTCGTAGTTATTTTTTTTAAAAGGTCTTATGGAACTTCGCTATGCTTCGTTTCATTTGTAGTTGTAGTTCCTCACCCCCTCCCGATAGCTATCGGGACTCTGCAACGGAGAGGGGAGCCGAGCCCGGATATTATAGTTTTGCAAATTTAGGTCATTCTATTTAAAATTGTACTATTGAAATTTAAGTTTCGCAAACAAGCGAATCAAAAAGTTCTTGAAGATTCCGCCTAGCCCCGATTGAGCCGGTATCCCCCGATTTTTCATCGGGGATAAAGGCGAAAGCGGGAAAATGGATAGCTGGAAATGCCCGAGCCTTTCGCTCCAAAAAAATTATAGCTAATTAGAAGCTGAAATAAATTCAGCTTGACAATATTACACTGAACTTTAAGAAGCTGAAATATCCCGAAGCGTCGGGACGAACGATTAGAAAACGAGTTCAGCATAAAACAAAAAAAAGGACAAACTATTGAAAGTTTATCCTTGTTTATTATTTGATAATGAATATCATTATTCAGCAGGTTCAGTTGTAGAAGTTGCTTCAGCAGATGGCGCTTCCGGTTCTTTTGCTTCTTGAGCAACGGCTTCGGTTTTCTTGGCTTTTCCACCACGACGGCTTTTTGCTTTTTTCTCTTCTTTTTTACCTCCGTTGTAAATTTCGTTGAAATCTACTAGTTCGATCATTGCCATATCAGCGTTATCTCCCAAACGGTTTCCTACTTTGATGATACGTGTGTAACCACCTGGACGATCTCCTACTTTTGCAGCTACGTCTCTGAACAAGTCAGTTACGGCATATTTGCTACGAAGGTAAGCGAAAACGATACGACGGTTGTGGGTTGTATCTTCTTTTGATTTAGTAATAAGCGGCTCTACGAATTGTTTAAGCGCTTTGGCTTTAGCAACAGTAGTGTTAATACGTTTGTGCTCGATAAGAGAACAAGCCATATTAGCAAGCATAGAAGCTCTATGTCCTTTTTGTCTGCTTAAGTGGTTGAATTTTTTTCCGTGTCTCATGACGTGTTTTTTAAAACTTCATCTTGCTACTATCCGCTTTGGAGAGCAAAATATGAAGTTATTTATTCTTTATCTAATTTGTATTTTGCTAAATCCATTCCGAAAGTTAAATTTTTAACGGCCACTAGTTCGTCTAGTTCTGTTAAAGATTTTTTACCGAAATTACGGAATTTCATTAAGTCGTTTTTGTTGAAAGAAACTAAGTCTCCAAGTGTATCCACTTCTGCCGCTTTCAAGCAATTCAATGCTCTAACTGAGAGATCCATATCGACAAGCTTGGTTTTAAGCAATTGTCTCATGTGCAATGATTCCTCGTCGTAGGATTCAGTTTGTGCAATTTCGTCTGCTTCAAGTGTAATTCTCTCGTCGGAAAACAACATGAAATGGTGAATAAGAACTTTAGCTGCTTCGGTAAGTGCATCTTTTGGATTGATCGAACCATCGGTTTTAATTTCAAAAACCAATTTTTCGTAATCTGTTTTTTGCTCTACACGGAAGTTTTCAATTCCATACTTTACATTCTTCACAGGTGTAAAGATGGAGTCCGTAAAAATTGTTCCTATTGCTGCATTTTGTTTTTTGTTTTCCTCTGCGGGAACGTATCCTCTACCTTTTTCGATAGTAAGTTCAATATTGAGGTTTACTTTACTGTCTAAATTACAGATAACTAATTCTGGATTAAGGACTTGAAAACCGGATATAAACTTTTGGAAATCACCTGCCGTAAGTTGGTCTTTTCCAGAAACATTGATAGTAACGGATTCGTTATCTACGTCATCAATCTGGCGTTTGAAACGCACTTGTTTAAGGTTAAGAATAATTTCTGTAACGTCCTCAACAACACCTGAAATAGTAGAAAATTCGTGGTCTACTCCTTCAATTCTTACAGATGTTATAGCGTATCCTTCTAAAGCGGATAGCAGAACTCTTCTAAGTGCATTACCAACGGTCAATCCGTAACCAGGTTCTAAAGGTCTGAATTCAAACTTACCTTCAAAATCGGTTGAATCGATCATGATAACTTTATCGGGCTTCTGAAAATTAAATATTGCCATAATTTCGACTAAGTCAATTATTATTTGTTGTACAATTCGACGATTAGTTGTTCTTTGATGTTTTCTGGAATCTGCAATCTAGCAGGAACAGTAACAAAAGTACCTTGCATGGTATCGTTATTCCATGTAATCCATTCGTAAACGTGACCTGAATTAGATAAAGAGCGCGCGATAGCTTCTAAAGATTTAGATTTTTCACGAACTGCAACAACATCACCTGGTTTAAGGTGGTAAGATGGAATATTTACCAACTCACCATTTACAGTGATGTGTCTATGAGATACAATTTGACGAGCTGCACGACGCGTTGGAGCAATTCCCATACGGAATACTACATTGTCTAAACGTGCTTCACAAAGTTGCAAAAGAACCTCACCTGTTACTCCACGAGCTGCAGATGCTTTTGTAAAAAGATTTCGGAATTGTTTTTCAAGAATTCCGTAAGAGTATTTCGCTTTTTGCTTTTCCATTAATTGGATCGCATATTCCGATTTCTTACCTCTTTTCTTAGCCTGCCCGTGTTGTCCAGGAGGGTAATTTCTTCTTTCGAAAGACTTATCGTCTCCGAAAATTGCTTCGCCAAATTTACGAGCAATTCTTGTACTTGGACCAGTATATCTTGCCATTTTTATTTAAAAATTATTTAAAGTAGCGATTATGAATTCAGGTCATATCCTTCGATAATCGATGTTCTACTTTGTGTTATACTTATTTATTTAAGCTACAGAGACGCTGAACGAATTCAGGACACTGAACTATAAAATTATACTCTACGTCTCTTAGGAGGACGACATCCGTTGTGTGGCATTGGAGTTACGTCAATGATTTCTGTAACTTCGATTCCACTGTTATGCAAAGAACGTATTGCAGACTCACGTCCATTTCCTGGTCCTTTTACATAAACTTTAACTTTTTTCAGTCCAGCTTCTAGAGCCACTTTTCCACAATCTTCGGCTGCCATTTGGGCTGCGTATGGAGTGTTCTTTTTAGAACCTCTAAAACCCATTTTACCTGCAGAAGACCAAGAAATAACTTCACCTTTTTTGTTAGTCAAAGAAATGATGATGTTGTTAAAAGTAGCACTGATATGAGCTTCACCTGTTGATTCAATGATAACTTTACGTTTTTTTACGCTTGCTTTAGCCATACTACTTATTATTTAGTTGCTTTTTTCTTGTTAGCAACAGTTTTTCTTTTACCTTTTCTAGTTCTAGAATTGTTTTTAGTTCTTTGTCCTCTTAAAGGAAGACCAGATCTATGACGGATTCCTCTGTAACATCCGATATCCATTAAACGTTTGATGTGTAATGAAACCTCTGAACGTAGTTCACCTTCAATTTTGTAGAAAGAAACGGCTTCCCGGATTGCTCCTATTTCGTCGTCATTCCACTCTTGCACTTTTTTATCTTGGCTCACTTGGGCTTTTTCTAAAACCTCAATAGCTCTACTTCTTCCTACTCCGAAGATATAAGTTAAAGCGATAACTCCTCTTTTGTTTTTCGGGATGTCTACCCCTGCTATTCTTGCCATAATTATCCTTGTCTTTGTTTAAATCTAGGATTCTTTTTGTTGATTACGTATAATCTGCCTTTTCGTCGCACAATTTTGCACTCGGCACTTCTCTTTTTTACTGAAGCTCTAACTTTCATATCCTTTAATATCTATAAGTAATTCTTGCTTTTGACAGATCGTAAGGACTCATTTCCAGTTTTACTTTGTCACCAGGTAACAATTTAATGTAATGCATTCGCATTTTTCCTGAAATATGGGCAATTACAATATGTCCATTCTCTAATTCTACACGGAACATCGCATTTGATAATGCTTCGATGATGGATCCGTCTTGTTCTATTGCTGATTGTTTAGCCATAAAATTAAGCTACTGCTTTTCTGTTTTTACCACTTTTCATCAAACCGTCATAATGTTTGTTTAATAAGTACGAATTAATTTGTTGGATAGTATCGATAGCGACACCTACCATAATAATCAATGAAGTACCTCCAAAAAACATTGCCCAAGATTGTTGAACATCCATAACACTTACAAGAATGGCCGGGAACACAGCGATCAAAGCAAGAAATAAAGAACCTGGGAAAGTAATTAATGACATCACTTTGTCTAAAAACTCGGAAGTTTCAACACCTGGACGAATCCCTGGAATAAATCCACCACTTCGTTTTAAATCGTCTGCCATCTTGTTAGTTGGAACTGTGATTGCAGTATAAAAATACGTGAAAACAACGATTAAAGTTGCAAACACAATATTATACCACAAACCAAACATGTTACTGAATTCACCTGCGATAGAGCGAGAAGTATCAGAATCTGACAAACCTGCTACAGCCGCTGGTATAAACATAATTGCTTGCGCAAAAATGATTGGCATTACTCCAGAAGCATTTAACTTTAATGGAATCCACTGACGATTTCCATCTTGTTCAAACTCACCTGAAACGGTACGTCTAGCGTATTGTACTGGGATTTTTCTCACGGCCATCACTAATAGTATACAAGCTATAATTACCAATAACCAAATGATCACTTCCAAAACCAATAACATTGGTCCACCATTGTTGTTTGTAATGGTAGAAGTAAACTCTTGAATGAATGCTTGTGGCAAACGAGCAATAATACCTACCATAATCAATAGAGAAATACCGTTTCCGATACCTTTGTCTGTAATTTTTTCACCCAACCACATTGCAAATATGGTACCTGTAACTAAAATTGCCACAGAAGAAAATAAGAATGAAAATTGTGAAATCAATTCAGGGTTTGACGAAGCAATGATTGCATTTGGAATCGTTCTGTACAAATTGTAGATATAACCAGGCGCTTGTACTAATGTAATAGCAATGGTCAACCAACGTGTAATTTGATTTATTTTAGTTCTTCCACTTTCGCCGTCTTTTTGTAATTTTTGCAAATAAGGAACTGCTATTCCCATTAACTGCACCACAATAGAAGCAGAAATATAAGGCATGATACCCAATGCAAATACTGATGCTTTTGAAAACGCTCCACCGGTAAACATATCTAGAATTGATCCAATTCCGTTTTCTGTTTGCCCAGACAAGTTGGCTAACTGTGTTGCATCAACACCTGGAAGAGTTACATGTGCTCCAAATCTATAAACTACTAACAAACCTAATGTAATCAGGATTCTGTTTTTCAGTTCTTCGATTTTCCAAACGTTGCTAAATGATTCTAAAAATTTCTTCATATTGCTAAAAAAATTATAATGTTACAGCTTCACCACCTGCAGCTTCGATAGCCGCTTTTGCAGTAGCAGTAAATTTATGCGCTGTTACTTTTAATTTAGCTTTTAATTCTCCTCTTCCTAAAATCTTAACAATTTCGTTTTTAGTTGCCAAACGATTTGAAACAAAAACAGACATATCTACTGTATCTGTAATCACGCCGTTATCTACCAATAATTGAAGTGTATCAAGATTTACACCTTCGTATTCTTTACGATTGATGTTTGTAAAACCAAACTTAGGTACACGTCTTTGAAGTGGCATTTGACCCCCTTCAAAACCAATCTTTTTAGAATAACCAGAACGAGATTTTGCTCCTTTGTGACCTCTTGCTGAAGTACCACCTTTTCCAGAACCTTCTCCTCTACCTAATCTTTTATTTTGATTGTGTGTTGAACCTTCCGCTGGTTGTAAGTTACTTAAATTCATAACTATAATGTGTTATTTGGCTTCCTCTACGGAAACCAAGTGTTTAACTTTATTTATCATCCCAAGGATAGCAGGATTTGACTCGTGCTCTACAACTTGTCCCATTTTACGAAGTCCTAAAGCCGCTAATCCTCTTTTTTGAGTAAGTGGACAATTGATTTGACTTCGAACTTGTTTTACTAATAACTTCGCCATAATTTCCTTGAATTAACCTTTAAAAACTTTTTCTAAAGAAACGCCTCTTTGTTTTGCAACAGTATGAGCACTTCTCATTTGTAACAAAGCATCAAAAGTTGCTTTCACTACGTTATGAGGATTTGATGATCCTTGAGATTTAGACAATACGTCATGAACACCTACTGATTCTAGAACTGCACGAACAGATCCACCAGCGATAACTCCTGTACCATGAGAGGCAGGAATTAAGAATACACGCGCTCCACTAAATTTACCTTTTTGTTCGTGAGGAACTGAATGTCCGTTTAGAGGAATTCTAACAAGATTTTTCTTAGCATCTTCTACTGCTTTCGCAATTGCTTCAGAAACATCTTTAGATTTACCTAAACCATGACCTACTACTCCATTTTCATCACCTACCACTACAATCGCAGAAAAACCGAAAGCTCTACCACCTTTTGTAACTTTAGTAACACGATTCACACTCACCAAACGATCCTTTAATTCAAGTCCGCTAGGTTTTACCAATTCTACGTTTTTATAATTAGACATACTATATTAGAATTTAAGTCCAGCGGATCTAGCGCCTTCTGCTAATGATTGGATACGTCCGTGGTATAAATAACCACCTCTATCGAAAGTTACTGTATCGATACCAGCTGCAACAGCTTTCTCGGCAATAAGTTTTCCAACAGCTGAAGCTACTTCAACGTTTGTACCTTTATTTACTCCTTTTTCTCTTGAAGATGCAGCTAACAAAGTTACTCCATTCACGTCGTCAACTAATTGCGCGTAAATTTCTTTGTTACTTCTGAATACAGAAAGTCTTGGTCTAGCAGCAGTTCCGCTAACAATCTTTCTAATTCTGAATTTAATTCTCTGTCTTCTATCAGATTTTGTTAATGACATACTTTTATTTTTTAAGCTGATTTACCTGCTTTTCTTCTTAATACTTCACCTACGAATTTCACACCTTTACCTTTGTACGGCTCTGGCTTACGGAAACCTCTAATTTTTGCAGCAATCGCTCCTAATAATTGTTTATCAAAAGAGGTTAACTTTACAATCGGGTTTTTACCTTTTTCAGAAATAGTTTCTAGTGTAACTTCTGGAGCTACTTCTAAAATAATATTATGTGAAAATCCTAAAGCCAAATCAAGTTTTTGACCTTGATTAGATGCTCTATAACCTACACCTACTAATTCTAATGATTTAGTAAAACCTTCAGACACACCAATAATCATATTGTTTACCAATGATCTGTACAATCCGTGCTTTGCTCTATGGTCTTTATGATCAGATGACCGTTCCACGATTACTTGCCCTTCTTCAACTTTCACAGTTACATCTGAAAATTCTTGTGTAAGTTGTCCTAATTTTCCTTTTACAGTAATCACACCATAAGCAACTTCGACAGTTACTCCAGCAGGGATTACAACGGGATTTTTTCCTATTCTTGACATCTCTTTAGTTTTTTAGTATACGTAACAAATTACTTCGCCACCAATATTTAATTGTTTAGCCTGTTTTCCAGTCATCAAACCTTTTGATGTAGAAACAATTGCAATACCAAGACCATTAAGGATTCTTGGCAATTTGGAAGCACCTGCATACTTACGTAAACCTGGTTTACTAATTCTTTGGATGTCCTTGATAACCGGCTCTTTAGTCTCTTTATCGTACTTCAAAGCGATTTTGATACTACCTTGAACGGCATTATCTTCAAATTTGTAACTTAAGATATAACCTTGATCAAATAAGATCTTGGTAATCTCTTTTTTTAGATTAGATGCAGGTATTTCAACGACTTTGTGGTTTGCAGCCACAGCGTTTCTTACTCTTGTCAAATAATCCGCAATAGGATCTGTATACATATGTATTAAATTGCGGTTTTGGTATTCTTACGGACCTTCCAGAAGAACCTGAAACCATTAAAACTCTATTTTATAACGAACAGACAGTTGTGAGTTCGTGACTAAAAGCCGGCAAACTTACAACTATCTGTTGATATATCAAAATGGTAATTGAAAATTTACCAACTGGCTTTTTTCACACCTGGGATTAAACCGTTATTTGCCATTTCACGGAATGTTACACGTGAAATACCAAACTGACGCATATACCCTCTTGGTCTACCTGTTAATTTGCAACGATTGTGCATACGAACTGGTGAAGCATTTTTCGGCAACTTCTGTAATCCTTCAAAATCTCCAGCTTCTTTCAAAGCTTTTCTTTTCTCAGCATACTTTGCAACCGTTTTTTCTCTTTTCACCTCACGGGCTTTCATTGATTCTTTAGCCATGTCTTAATTCTTTTTAAAAGGTAATCCTAATTCAGTTAACAATGATTTAGCTTCTTTATCTGTTGCTGCAGAAGTAACGAAGGTAATATCCATTCCTGTAATTTTGTTTACTTTGTCAATATCAATTTCAGGGAAAATGATTTGCTCTAAAACTCCAAGATTATAATTACCCCTTCCGTCAAATCCAGTAGCTTTAATACCGCTGAAATCACGTACACGTGGCAAAGCTGAAGTTACAAGTCTATCTAAAAACTCATACATTCTTTCTCCACGCAAAGTAACTTTTGCTCCAATTGGCATTCCTTTTCTCAATTTGAAGGACGCAACGTCTTTCTTTGAAATCGTAGAAACTGCTTTTTGACCTGTAATTTTTGTCAATTCATCTACAGCATAATCAATCAATTTCTTGTCTGATACAGCCGCTCCAACTCCTTTACTTAAAACGATTTTTTCCAATTTAGGAACTTGCATTACGTTTTTGTAACCGAATTCTTCCTTAAGAGCAGAGATAACTCTACTGTTATATTCTTCTTTTAGTCTAGGTGTATATGCCATTACTATAGTACTTGATTAGATTTTTTTGAAAATCTTACTTTCTTATCTCCTTCCATTCGCATCCCTACTTTCGTTGTTTCTTTAGTTTTTGGATCCACTAAAGCGATGTTAGAAATTTGAATTGGAGCTTCCTTCTTAACGATTCCACCTTGAGGGCTTTTTGCACTTGGTTTTGTATGTTTACTCACCATGTTCACACCTTCAACAATCGCTTTGTTCTTCTCACGATCTACTTTTACAATTTTACCTTCAGCACCTTTATGGTCTCCAGCAATCACTCTAACCGTATCTCCTGATTTTATTTTTAGCTTTATCATCTTATAAACTAATTAAAGCACTTCTGGTGCTAATGATACAATTTTCATGAATTGTTTTTCACGAAGTTCTCTTGCTACTGGACCAAAAACTCGAGTTCCTCTCATCTCACCTGCTGCATTCAAAAGAACACAAGCATTGTCGTCAAATCGGATGTAAGAACCATCGGCTCTTCTTACTTCTTTTTTGGTACGTACCACTACTGCAGTAGAAACAGCTCCTTTTTTAACGCTTCCGTTAGGTGCTGTGTCTTTAATAGATACTACAATCTTGTCTCCAACAGAGGCATACCTTCTTTTGGTACCTCCTAAAACACGGATAGTTAAAACTTCTTTAGCTCCTGTGTTATCTGCTACTTTTAGTCTTGATTCTTGTTGTACCATAATTATTTAGCTCTTTCAATGATTTCAACTAACCTCCAACATTTAGTTTTACTCAACGGACGCGTTTCGCTAATCCGTACGGTATCTCCAATATTACAGTCGTTTGTTTCGTCGTGTGCGTGATACTTTTTAGTTTTCAACACGAACTTACCGTATAAAGGGTGTTTTACTTTTCTTACTTCAGCAATAACAATAGACTTGTCCATTTTATTAGAAGTAACAACACCAACTCTTTCTTTTCTTAAATTTCTTTTTTCTTCCATCTTTCAGCAGACTACAGTTATTGTAATTCTCTTTTAGTTAGTTCAGTTGCAATTCTAGCAACAGTACGTCTTGCACCTCTAATTTGAAGTGGATTTTCAATTGGAGAAATAGCGTGAGCCATTTTTAAATCAGCGTACGCTTTTTTAGATTGGTTTAGCTGTTCCTGTAATTCCGTTACCGAAAGATTTTTTATTTCTGATTGTTTCATAATGATATTGATTATGCTTCGAAATCTCTAGCGATGACAAATTTTGTTTTTACTGGAAGCTTTTGGGCAGCAAGACGCAAAGCTTCTTTAGCTACAGACAAAGGAACTCCTCCAACTTCAAACATAATTCTTCCTGGTTTAACAACAGCAGCCCAATATTCTACGGCTCCTTTTCCTTTACCCATACGTACCTCTAAAGGTTTCTTTGTGATTGGTTTGTCTGGAAATATTTTGATCCATAATTGTCCCTCTCTTTTCATAAAACGAGTTGCAGCAATACGTGCAGCTTCGATTTGACGAGAAGTTAAGAACATTCCATCTTCATGTACAGATTTAATACCAAACATTCCATTTGAAAGTTCATGACCTCTATTCGAGTTCCCTTTCATTTTACCTTTTTGTACCTTACGGTATTTTGTTCTTTTAGGCTGTAACATTTTTCTTTAATTTATAAAATTACTTTCTTTTACGAGCATCTGGTTTACCGCCTCGGTTAAAGTTAGGTTTTCCACCTCTGGAATCACCACCTTTACCGCCACCAGTACCAGTACCGGATTGTTTTTTATCCATTCCTAATAAAGGAGATAAATCTCTTTTTCCGTACACCTCACCTTTCATGATCCATACTTTAATACCCATTCTACCGTAGGTAGTATGTGCTTCAGCAAGAGCATAATCGATATCAGCTCTGAAAGTTGATAGAGGAATTCTTCCTTCTTTGAAACCTTCAGAACGTGCCATCTCAGCACCATTCAAACGACCAGAAATCAAAACTTTGATACCCTCAGCGTTCATACGCATTGAAGCAGCAATAGCCATTTTGATTGCACGTCTGTAAGAAATACGGCTTTCGATTTGACGAGCGATGCTAGTCGCAACTAGATAAGCATCTAACTCAGGTCTTTTGATTTCAAAGATGTTGATTTGAACCTCTTTGTCAGTAACTTTCTTAAGTTCTTCTTTCAACTTGTCTACCTCTTGTCCGCCTTTTCCGATAATGATACCAGGTCTAGCAGTAGTGATAGTAACGGTTACAAGTTTTAAAGTTCTCTCGATAATTACTTTTGATACACTAGCTTTTGATAAACGAGCATGGATGTACTTTCTGATTTTATAATCTTCGGCTAATTTATCACCGTAGTCATTTCCACCATACCAGTTTGAATCCCATCCTCTGATGATCCCAAGTCTGTTTCCAATTGGATTTGTCTTTTGTCCCATCTTAATTAATTTGCTTGTGTGTTATCTAATTGTCCCAACACGATTGTTACGTGATTTGAACGTTTTCTAATTCTGTGTGCTCTTCCTTGTGGTGCTGGACGAAGTCTTTTCAACATCATTCCACCGTCTACACGGATTTCTTTTACGATTAATCCAGCTTCAGCTACATCACCCTCTGCATTTTTCTGTTCCCAGTTATTGATTGCAGACAATAATAATTTCTCAAGTTTTCTTGAAGCTTCTTTTGAACTAAATCTTAAAATATTAAGTGCTCTTTCTACCTTCTGACCTCTAACCAAGTCCGCAACTAAGCGCATTTTTCTAGGTGAAGTAGGGCAGTTATTCAATTTCGCGAAAGCAATAGACTTATTAGCCTCTTTTCTCGCATCTGCTGTTTCTCTTTTACGAACTCCCATTGCTTCTTTTATTTTTTACCTTTATTTTTTGCTCCAGCGTGACCTCTAAACGATCTAGTTGGTGAAAATTCTCCTAATTTGTGTCCTACCATATTTTCTGTTACGTAAACAGGTACGAACTGACGACCGTTGTGAACAGCGATAGTTTGTCCAACAAAATCTGGAGTAATCATAGAAGCTCTAGACCAAGTCTTTACTACTCCTTTGTTACCGTTTTCAACATTTTCTTGAACTTTCTTATCTAACTTGTAGTGTACAAAAGGTCCTTTTTTTAATGAACGTGCCATATCTTATTATTTCTTTCTACGTTCTACAATATATTTGTTACTCGGGTTTTTCTTAGAACGCGTTCTATAACCTTTAGCAGGAATACCGTTTCTTGAACGTGGGTGTCCTCCTGATGAACGTCCTTCACCACCACCCATTGGGTGATCGACAGGGTTCATAGCTACTGGTCTTGTTCTAGGTCGTCTACCTAACCATCTTGTTCTACCGGCTTTACCAGATACAAGCAATTGATGATCAGAGTTAGAAACTGCTCCAATAGTAGCCGAACAAGTAAGCAAGATCAATCTTGTTTCTCCTGATGGCATTTTAATTGTAGCATATTTTCCATCTCTTGCCATTAATTGAGCAAAAGTTCCTGCTGAACGAGCAATGGTTGCTCCTTGACCTGGACGTAATTCAATACATGAAATTACAGTTCCAAGTGGAATTTTGCTAAGTGGAAGTGTATTACCGATTTCTGGAGAAGCATCTACGCCAGAAACTAATTTCTGACCTACTTGCAAACCATTTTGCGCGATAATATAGGTTTTTTCACCATCAGCATAAGCTAATAAAGCAATAAAAGCTGTTCGATTTGGATCATATTCAATTGATTTCACTGTAGCTGGAATTCCAACTTTAGTTCTTTTGAAATCAATGATACGATATCTTTGTTTGTGACCACCGCCTGTATAACGCATGGTCATTTTTCCTTGACTATTTCTACCTCCTGAGTTTTTTATCGGCGCTATCAATGAGCGTTCCGGCTTATCAGTTGTAATGGCGTCAAAACCATTCACAACTCTAAATCGCTGACCCGGGGTAATAGGTTTTAATTTTCTTACTGACATTTTATCTTAGATATTGTTGTAAAAATCTATTGTTTCTCCTTCTTTTACTTGTACCATTGCTTTTTTGTAAGCATTGGTTTTTCCGCTGATCAAACCACTTTTTGTGTATTTAGTAGTTCTATCTGGACGTACGTTCATTGTATTAACCGACACAACAGATACTCCGTAAGCAGCTTCCACCGCTTTCTTTATTTGTACTTTGTTGGCTTTCTTATCTACAACGAAACCGAAACGGTTAGAAACTTCACTTTCTTTGGTTACTTTTTCAGTTACTATAGGCTTCTTTATGATGCTCATATTCCTATTATTTACTTAGATTATCTTCAATTCCTTCTAGCGAACCTTCTAACAAAACAAGGTTATTTGCATTTAATATAGCGTAAGTGCTTAATTCTGAGTTACTTACAACGCTAGAGGATTTTAAATTGCGTGAGGACAAATATACATTTTTATTTGAATCACCCAATACAAATAAAGATTTTTTATTCTCTAACCCTAAAGCTTTCAAAACGTTAATGAAATTTTTAGTGTTTGGAGTTTCAAAATTAAAATCTTCTAAAACGATAATATTTGATTCTTTTGCTTTGATTGAGAAAGCCGATTTACGAGCCAAACGCTTCAATTGTTTATTCAATTTGAATGAATAACTTCTTGGACGTGGACCAAAAACGGTACCTCCACCTTTAAACAAAGGGTTTTTAATACTACCAGCTCTAGCTGTACCTGTTCCTTTTTGCTTTTTAATCTTACGTGTACTTCCTGTCACTTCAGCTCTTTCCTTAGCCTTGTGCGTTCCTTGACGTTGGTTAGCAAGATATTGCTTAACATCTAAGTATACTGCGTGATTATTTGGCTCAATTGCGAATACTGAATCAGAAAGCGTAATCGTTCTGCCAGTTTCTTTTCCTGTGATATTTAAAACTTTTACTTCCATTACTTCTGAATGATTACATAAGAGTTATTGTGTCCTGGAACACATCCTTTAATTAAAAGTAGGTTCTTATCTGCAACCACTTTCAAAACTTTCAAGTTTTGAACCGTTACATTATCAGTTCCCATTCTTCCTGCCATTCGCATTCCTTTGAATACTCTAGAAGGATAAGAGGACGCTCCTACCGATCCTGGCGCTCTCAAACGGTTGTGCTGACCATGTGTTGCTTGTCCAACACCACCAAAACCGTGACGTTTAACAACACCTTGGAAACCTTTACCTTTTGATACACCTTGTACATCTACAAATTCGCCTTCCTGAAACAGGTCAACAGTGATTACCTCACCTAATTTGTGTTCATTTTCGAAGTACTTGAATTCAACGACTTTTTTCTTAGCAACAGTTCCCGCTTTTTTAAAGTGACCAGTAGCCGCTTTAGTGGAATGCTTCTCTTTTTTGTCATCGAAACCAAGTTGCAACGCTTCATACCCGTCAACACCTTTGGTTCTGACTTGGGTAACTACACATGGCCCAGCCTCAATAACGGTACAAGGAATGTTTTTCCCGTTCTCGTCAAAGATGCTCGTCATGCCAATTTTTCTTCCGATTAACCCAGACATAGTAAATTAATTAATTATTAAAAATTTTTGTTTATCGCCTGAATAGTATTTGCACACTATCCATTTTGAGGGTGCAAATATAGAAATAATTTTTTAATTACAACTAAATTAATATATTAGAATTGTAATTTATTTTTGAATGGGGAATTTGGGATGGAAGATGGAAGATGGAATTGGGATTTGAAAGAAGGAATATACTATTTCGATTGAAAATAATGGTTAAAAAACTTTAATTCAGGATTGAATTCTTTAATGAGCTCCTCTTTTCTTGCTCTCGAAAACTTTTTAAGTTCTTTCTCCCTTTGAATAGCCAACTGTATCCAAGTAAACTTTTCATAGTAAACCAAATAGTAAACATTGTACTGAGCTGTAAAACTTTTTGGGTTTGAGTTGGATTGATGCTCCGCTAATCTGCGTCCTAAATTATTAGTTACACCAATATATAAAACAGTCTTTTTAATATTCGTTAAAATATACACATAATAGGTATAAATACCTTCTGTTTGCTCGTACATAATGAATCGTTTTATATACGAAGATAGGAGAATTTTTAGTTTTTTTGGTTAATTAAGCACCTCACAATAAACCTTTCATAGTATCATCCGCGTTTATTTGTCATATCGCAGAAATCTAAATTGTAAATTAATTGTTGGAGTAGTAGACTCCTGACGGAGTGACAAATTACTACTTAGGTTGTTGTGGTAAAGGATTCAACAAGTTTTCTGTAAACTTTTCATACTATTGTCTTCACGTTTATTTGTCATTTAGCAGAAATCTAAATGATGCTTGAAAGTGTTGTAGAAAATTGGAATAATAGACTCCTGACGGAGTGACAAATTACTACTTAGGTTGTTGTGGTAAAGGATTCAACAAGTTTTCTGTAAACTTTTCATACTATCATCTTCACGTTTATTTGTCATTTTGCAGAAATCTAAATGATGCTTGAGAGTGTTGTGGAAAATTGGAATAATAGACTCCTGACGGAGTGACAAATAGTAGTGAAGATGTTAGGGTTGAATTTTGCAATTGTTTTATGAACATTACGTACTATCGTCTTCACGTTTTTTTGTCATTTCGCAGAAATCTAAATGATGCTTGAGAGTGTTGTAGAAAATGGGAATAATAGACTCCTGACGGAGTGACAAATAGTAGTGAAGATGTTAGGGTTGAATTTTGTAATTGAAATTGACATTGACATTACTAGTGAAAATTGGAATAATAGACTCCTGACGGAGTGACAAATTACTACTTAGGTTATTGTGGTAAAGGATTAAACAAGTTTTCTGTAAACTTT
>NZ_JBIPPD010000199.1:0-5970 GCF_044368625.1 Flavobacterium sp.
GTATTGAATTTTTTGCCAATAGCCATTTTTTGGTAATGGTATGTCTAGTTTTTTGCAAACTTTTCTTAAGCCATTATCAGAGAGGTTGTATTTCTTTGCTAATTTAGATAATGGATTTTCCCAAACTAAATCGTAAAGTTCTTGTCTTGTGAGTATTGTATTTTCCATCAGCTACTTAATTTAAAGAAGTACTAAATTAAATAATTAAAATAAATCAAAAAAAAATCGGCTTAGAGATTTCTAAACCGATTGTTATTTATGTTATAACTATTGTATCTTAAATAGGAAGTGATTTTAATTCACTAAGTGTTTTCTTTGCTAATTCTATCTTATCAGTAAATAGTTCTTTACCTTTAAGAGAAGCAGCAACAGTAGCAATCTTTTCTTTTGTCTTAGCAGACATAGAAATAACCTTAGAAGCTTTTACAGTTGTTTTTGTAGTTTCCATAATTGTCTGTGTATTAGTATTTAATTAAATAACAAGTACTTAATGTTTTGCAAAGTTATATTATTTTTTCTTATAAACCAAAATATCATCGTATTCGTGTTTTGGTATGTATTGTACAAACGTATTTGCTTTACTTTTATTACGTCCAAAGAAGATATAATCTACACTTAATTCTTCAAAGTTTTTATCCACATAATATCTGTATGTTTTAATTCGTCTTTGATAGTTTTTACAATGTTCTACACATTTCTTTTTGCAAGTAGGTAAACAATCATTTATAAACTCATCGTGACTATCACTACCACTTACAAGAATTACAGCATCTTGGTTTATAGCAAAAAACATAGGTACTGTACTTAATACTGTATTGAATACTATGTATATATCTCCATTATTACTATTTACATCATCAACTATTGTGCCTAATGCTTCATCATAATCGCCAAAACCTAAATTATATACTGTTCTTCCTCCCATATTTGCTACAGGTGTATATTCAATAGCTTTGATTATTGTTTTTTCTCCTACACTTTCAAATAAGTATTGGGTTTTTATTTCTTCAGCAGTTTGTTCGGTATTGTATATTGGTAAGTTGTTCAATGCGTGTACTTTTAAATTCTTTATTCTGTAAACATAATTAATTTTTTTAACAGATAAAAATGTAACTAAATTTTTACTTTAACACTATTTAAAATATGTATTTTGTTTTAGTTGATTACAAAAACCAAAGGTTATTTTTACCGAAATCGGGTAGTTTGTCTCCTTCGAAGTGTGGAAATATTTGGGCAACCATTTCTGGGTATTTTATGGTTACTGGTAGGTTTTGTTGTTTTATGGATTTCCAATACATTCGGCTGAATTGATATACTTGATCTATTAACTCCTTTACTGTTGGAATGTCTTTTAAATATTCTTCATCTGTGGAGCTTAATGCTAACTTTACTGGAAATGGATAATCTTTTGTTGTGCCACTTTCACTGTATTTGGCATTGTTGAATAGTAAGTATTTTAGCTTTGCTATTTCTATAATAGTTCCGCTTAATGGCATCAACGCTTCGCTACTAGTATCAAATGCTACATAGTCATTTGCTTCTGTTTTATTGATTGTAATTATTATTACTGGAATGTCTAATCTTAATGTTTTTAATACTTTTTGAATTGGGTCTATTTCTTCTTTACCCATTGGTTTGTAGTAGTGGATTATTAATCTTTCTACATCGTTGCCATTATCAACTACAAATTTTAATATTTGTTTTCCAATTGCTCCGGCTATTAAATCATATTCGTTATCACGGAAACAATCGAAGCCTTTGAACTCTCCTTTATTGTTGAAACAAAAGGCACTGCCAACAAATCGTGTATTGGTTTCGGCTGATTTAAAAGCACCAACACCTACAATTAATTCTTGTTTTAGTTCTCTGTCTAAACGCCACGGAATACCGTCTATTTTTGCTAATAGCGCTGGTGTTATGTTTGCTAAAAACTCTCCAAAATAGGCATTATTGATGCTTTCTTTATAGATTACTTGAGAGGTTATTTCGTGTTTTAATAGTTCTTCTTTTACTTGGTAGTATAGTTGTTTGTTGTCCTGGTCTTCTTTATGAATTGGACTTATGTAGATTGCCACATATCTTGTATTTGGTGTTTTTTCTAAATTGATTAGATGGTGTTTTAGTTCTTTTACAGCAGTAGTTGTACTTTCAAAAGCTAAACTGGTATCTTTATCCATATAGAATGGTTGTTTGATATGGGTTTTTAGCGGAGGAAAGAAAGTTTTATATCCTTTTTCAAAATAGCCAAATAATGGAATTACATAATCTTTACGGTCTGGTTTGTGGTAAATAAAGAAAAATCGAACGTTTGCGTGTGGACTTGCTTGATATGGTCCAAAACTTTTCATACCTCCTCTTGGGTCGATGCTAGTATTATTGAAAAACCTTAAGTTGTTTGAGTTTTGATGTGTTTTATGAATGTCTTTTTCAGGAATAATAAAAAAGCCATTTTCATCTAATGGTAGCATTTTTTTAAACGCTTCTGTGTTTAAATACTTATTGTAAAAATCCTTTATGTAGTTGAAGTATGGTTTATATCTATTTCCTTTTTTTGGTACGCTGTGAGGTATGCTGAGGTGGTTTTTTAATGGTATGTTTAGTAATGGAAATACTTGTTCGAGGTTTTGTTTTGCTTCTTCTGAAAGTAAATCGAATTTGAATATTTCTTTTTTATACACTACTGTTTTAAAATAGTTTGATGGAATGTCTATTTTATCAATGCTTGTTATAGCAATTTTGGAAGTTCCGTCATAGGAAAGGAGTAGTGCAGGACTTTTTGTTAGTCCTGAAAACTCTATTTTCAAAGTGTATTTATTGTATGTTTTGTAACCTGTTGCTACTTCTTTAGTATCTAAAAACCAAACCTCAACATCTTTTACATAATTGAATTGTATGGCATCGGCAATAGTATAAAAATAATTGTACACAAGTCTTGTATAGTAGTGTTTTGCAAAAGTAGTGCTGTGAACCATATCTACTGATGCCATCATATCACAATCTTGCGTGTCTGAAAAATTGGAATACAAGAATTTGAGGTCTTGTAATTCGGTCTTAAAATTATCCCATATCTCATTGGGCAAATCTCCTCTATGAATAGGATAGAAGCCGTCTTTTTTTTCTTTGTAAAAACCAAACTCTTTCTTTATTGAAGGATGTTGGAATGGGATGATGTTTATTTTAAGGTTTTCCAAATTGATTTTTTTAGTATATTATTTCAACTCTTTATATTCTTTTTTAAGCTCTTTTAGTTTTTGATTCATTTCTACTTTTAGATTGAATTGTTTTTCTTTTTTAATCTTCACTTCAAGTTCTTCGATTTGCTTTTTAAACTTTGTTTTAGAGCTGTCTTTTTCAATTATCTCTTTTATATTTTTACTTTGAAATCCTGATATTTGAGAACATAAATCGGTGAAAATAAAATCTATACTCTCTTTTAAGTTAAGCGATATTTTTTTCTTTGCATTTGGCTGCCATTCTGAAATGAAATTCCAATCTATAACTGCTGTATTTTCATTATTTATGTGATTGTGTTTCTTGGATGTGCTTAAATAAGTTTCTTCTCCAAATGTTACTATAAAAACAATGTGATAGGGAATTGCTTTATCTATAACATTTAGTAATGGCTGTATCTTTTCTTTTGTTTTTAATTTGATTTCAAATATTTGAATTTCTTTTACATCACTACCATCAAGATTGATAGTGTCCTTTGACAATTTATTTAGCCAAGTGATTTTATCAATAGTATCTGTAAACTTCTTTTTTTGCGATGAATTAGTAAAATCATCAAAAGCGTTTTTAGGTATAAATCTGTTTACAATAGTAGATTTTGGAAGTTCAAAATAGGTCATTTTATTACTACGAATGAAATTAAACTAAAATCTTCTAAACCTTTCACATTATTAGTTAATGCTGTTGTGCCGCCTGAACGGAATAAACTTTTAATATCTTTATCTGCTTCGGTCTTAACGATAGAACCAATTGATTTTTTTAATAAATCGGAATAGAAATCCATATTTTTGAAATCATTTGTTTCATCACAAAACTTGTCGCATAATTCTGTTAATGGTTCGTAATATCCTTTACAATGTAGTCTGATTGCATCTAATGATTTTTTCGCATCAAAATGATTGTGGATTATTTCGCCGTTTTCTTTTATGTAGATTATGTAATATGGATGCAAACGATTTTGTTTATCAATATTTACTTCATTATTGATATTTCTTAAAACAAAAATTACTCCTTTGCTTTCCTCATTTTCTGCTTCTGCAACTGCATAGATTCCTTCTGGGATATTTTTTAATTTTCCATATTTTTTGAGGAAGTTTGATAAATCTACTCTAAAGTCATTCAATCCTAAATCTGTTATACTAACTCCTTCTCTTAAATCTTCAAGGTCAACAACTTCTTCTTGTAATTTTTTTAATTGAATTTTGCGGTATTCTAAATCTTTATCATCGGTTTTTAAAATGTTATCATCACCTGTACTAGCCATATTACTAATAAGCATTCTATCTTCAACACGTTGCTTTAAATTTATATAAGCATCCAAAGAAACATCTGGCCAAAAGTTGACCATTGTAATACTTGAATTAATAGAGCCTATTCTGTCTATTCTACCAAATCGCTGAATTATTCTAACAGGATTCCAATGTATATCATAATTAATAAGAAAATCACAATCTTGTAAATTCTGTCCTTCTGAAATACAGTCGGTTGCAATTAGAACGTCAATACTGTCTTCAAGATTTGGAAATATATCCTTTTTGTTTTTTGAAATCGGAGAAAAACAAGTTAACAATGTATTCAAATCAGTATTAATATTTTTACTAGTACATAATCTTTTTGAACCGGTAATTAATGCTGTATTGATATTATAATTTTCTAATAAAGTATCTTTTAAACTATTATATAAATAATTAGCTGTATCGGCAAAGGCTGTAAAAATTATTACTTTTCTATTGTTTTCGTTTATTGGATTTTGAAATTTTTCTTCAACAACTTCCATCAACTTTTTTAGTTTAATATCGCTTGAACGGCTAATATTACTAATTTCATCAGATAATGTTTGTAAATTGTCTAAATCTACTTCTAAATCTTCAATCCATCTTGTCTTATCTAAATCCTCAACTCTAACTTTTACTTTTTTACCAATTATGTTTTCTTCATCACCCCAATCTGCATCCCAATCAACATTTTCATTATCTATATCCCATTGCACACTTGAAACTGAATCTGTATTGTCTTTTTTTAGTAATTCTAATCTAGTTTTTATTTGTGATAAAATATCATTTAAAGTCAAACGAAATGAATCAATGGAACTCTCGATACGCTTTAATAAATTGATGCGCATTAATAACTGCAAACTTTTTTCTCTATCTACTTGCGTAAAAGTTCCTGAACCTGATTTTACTTTTTTATCATACTTATCAGCATATAATTGAACTTTACTTGGTAAAATATAATTTAATGGAGAATAAACAGAGAGGTTTAAAAGCGTTAATCTTTCCGCAATATTTTCAAAATTTATCTTCTTATCTGTTAATGGGCTATGAATAGATACAGGTTTATTTCTTACTGGAAATTTACCAATATCTGAAGTATCATAATATTTAGTAATGTGTTTTCTAGAACGTGCAATTGTTAAACTGTCTAATATCTCAAAGAAATCAAAATCAAGCATTTCTAAAAGCTTTTCAGTTGTTCTATCGTCATTAGATAATTTAGACCAAGTATTGAAAGATTTTTGCGCTCTAACAAAAACTGTATCAATATTTCTTTCAGTATTTAAACGGTCATTAATTTCAAAAGAAGCTCCTTCATAAGCAATAGCTAATTGATTTTTTAAATCATTAAATCTATTATTTACAGGCGTTGCTGAAAGCATCAAAACTTTAGTTTCAATTCCTTCTTGAACAATTTTTCTTAATAGTTTTTGATACCTATTTTCTTTACCTACCGAAGTGCTATTGT
>NZ_JBIPPD010000345.1:0-5958 GCF_044368625.1 Flavobacterium sp.
TCTCATTGTGATCAGCCGCCACTTCGAGCACATCGTTGGCGCCGCTGACATGCAGGCCCTGGCTACCGAGCGCCGCGATCTGATGCCCGAGCACCCCGAGAAGTGGGCCTGCCTCGAGGGCGTGCTTCCCATCAGCCGCCTTGACTGCGACCTGCTGGACAGCCACCGCTGCCGCCAGAGCTGGGCCAGCTGGCGTGATGCTTTCATCGCCCGCTACTACGAGCTCGACGCCCAGCGCACCGAAGCCGAGCGCGCCGACGGCATGGCCCTGCGCTTTGCGCTGCACCCCGGCACCAAGCAGGCGGCAGCATGAAGCACCTCGGCCCCTACGTTCCGCAGCGCGGCACCTTTGCTGAAGCCGCAATCAATTACATGTTGCGCAACGCGCCCGGCACCGCTCTCACCACTCGCCAGCTCACGACGGCAACGCTGTGCACGGCCAGCAACCCGGCCAAGGTGCTGGAGCCCGCCATCACCGCCGGCCTGGTTGAAGAGCTGGTGCCGCCCACCGTGCCCGTGCGCGCATGGCGCCTGACGGCCGAAGCATGGAAGCGCTTTGGCGCCGCACGCTGCGTGCACCCCGAGCCCAGCAGGCGCGATGCCAGCCGTGGCGCCCGCAACAGCCTGCCCGCCAGCTTTGACCCAGACGACTACCCCAGCGCCACACCTGAGCTGCCGCCACCGCCCCACCAGGCCGCCAACGTACGCGGCCCGCAGCATGGCCGCGCACTCAGCACGGTGCGTAACGACATCGAGCGCGCCGACGGCCAAGCCCACCGCCATCTGCCCAGCCGCCGCGGCAACAAGCTGGTCTACCGCGATGGCCGCGAGGTGCTGATCGAGCAAGACGCACCCCAGGCCCAACGCCCGCAGCGTCGCCTGAGCCAGTGGGATCTGGAGCAGATCGCGCGCGGTGAGGGGCGGAGGGAAGCAGCGTGAGCGCGCAAACCAACATCGAGTGGTGCGACAGCACCTTCAACCCCTGGATCGGATGCGCGCGCGTCAGCCCGGCGTGCGACGATTGCTATGCGGCGCGCAGCACCCCTGTACGCACGCTGGGCCTCGCGTGGGGGCCGGGCACTGAACGCCGCCGCACCAGCGCTGAGAACTGGAAGCAGCCGCTGCGCTGGAACGCCGCCGCCGCGGAGTTCCAGGCCACGCACGGCCGCCGGCGGCGCGTCTTCTGTGCCAGCCTGGCCGACGTGTTCGACAACGAAGTAGACCGCGCCTGGCGCGCCGATCTGTTCGACCTGATCCGCATGACGCCCGCGCTGGACTGGCTGCTACTGACGAAGCGCGTGGGCAACGCCTGGAAGTTGATGGCTGACGCCTGTGGTGTCTCGCAGGCTTCGCTCAAGCTGCCGCTGCCCAACGTGTGGCTTGGCGCCACCGTCGTGACACAGGCCGAGGCCGACCGAGACATCCCGAAGCTGCTGAACACGCCTGCAGCTAAGCGGTTCCTGAGCGTAGAGCCGATGCTGGGGCCGATCAGCTTCGAAGGCCTGTTTGCGAACACGCATCGCATCAACGATGGCACCAACGCGCTGGAAACTTTGGACTGGGTCATCTGCGGCGGCGAGAGCGGTCCCAAGGCGCGCCCGATGCACCCTGACTGGGCTCGTTCGCTGCGCGACCAGTGCGCAGCAGCTGGCGTGCCGTTCTTGTTCAAGCAGTGGGGCGAGTGGGCACCTGGACGCCAACACGCCAAAAGAGATCTCGGCACATGGATGACGCCATCAGGCCGACTCGAAGCATGGGCCGGCGGATTGCCGCGAGATCGATCTGAGGTGTCGACGTTGATCTACTGCGTCGGCAAGAAGGTGGCCGGCCGCCTGTTGGACGGCCGCACGCACGACGAGTTTCCGGAGTCCACCCGATGAACCTCGCCACCCTCATCCCAACCCTTGCAACAGCCATGCACGGCGCCAGCGCGCTGACCCAGGCCGAGCGCGCCGCCGAGCTGCAGCCAGGCAGCGATGCCATCACCGCCGCCCGCCGCGGCCAGCGCAAGATGCGCGCGCAGCACTGGATGGCCCTGGCCGACGTCGCCAACGTGGCCGAGGCGCTGGCCAAGCTGGGCATTGCCAGCAACCTGGCCGCCGAGATCCAGGCCGCGCACGCCGCGCTGGCCGATGTGTTCAGCCACCAGCAGGCCACCGGCCGGTGGGAATGCACCGCGCCCCAGCTGGCCGCCATTGATGAGCTGCTGTGGATCTACGGCGTGCAGATCAACCACTGCAGCCACGGCGAGCTGGATGCAGCCAAGCGCCACGTGCGCGAGATCGTCACCCAGGCCCGGGCCGGCAACGGCGCGCCGGGCACCGTGGTGCATGAAGTGCGGAGGCCGCTCTGATGAACCCCACCCTCTCTGAAACGCTTGTGTGGCACCCCGTCGCCGAGCGCCTGCCAGATGCCGACATCACCGTGCTGTGCTGGCTTGAGCCCGGCGGTGAATGGTTCCCTGGCTGGTACGAGGACGGCCGCTGGCACGATGCAGCGCACGGCGGGCTGCTGGAGAACGTCACCCACTGGGCCGAGCCGAAGGGGCCGCAATGCTGACCCCGCAATTCCTACTGCCATTGGCCGACGAGATCTTCATCGACAACTTCGCCGGCGGCGGCGGCGCCAGCACCGGCATTGAGCGCGCGATCGGCCGCCCGGTGGACGTTGCCATCAACCACGACCCCGAGGCCGTGGCCATGCACGCCGCCAACCACCCCCAGACCCTGCACCTGTGCGAGTCGGTCTGGGACGTTGACCCTCGCACCATTTACCCTGGCCGCCCCATCGGTGGCGCCTGGTTTTCCCCGGACTGCAAGCACTTCAGCAAGGCCAAGGGCGGCAAGCCGGTGGAGAAGAAGATCCGCGGCTTGGCCTGGGTGGCGGTGCGTTGGTGCGCCGTGCGCCGCCCGCGCATCGTCTGGCTTGAGAACGTTGAAGAGTTTGTCACCTGGGGGCCGCTCACCGAAGACGGCAGGCCCTGCCCTCGCAACAAGGGGCGGGAATTCCGCGCCTTCGTCAACGCCCTGCAGCGGCTGGGCTACGCGGTGGAATGGCGCGAGCTGCGCGCCTGCGATTACGGCACCCCCACCAGTCGCAAGCGCCTGTTCCTGATCGCCAGGTGCGACGGCCAGCCCATCGTCTGGCCCGAACCCACGCACGGCCCCGGCCGGCCCAAGCCATGGCGCACCGCCGTTGAGTGCATCGACTGGAGCCTGCCCTGCCCCAGCATCTTCGAGCGCGAGCGGCCGCTGGCTGAGGCCACGCTGCGCCGGGTGGCCGAGGGCGTGCGCCGCTTTGTGGTTGAGGCCGCCGAGCCCTACATCGTGCGCATCGGCCACACCGGCCACGGCGACGCCGGCAAGGTGCGCCGCGTTGGCGAGCCGCTGAGCACCATCACCAGCAAGGCCGAGCACCTGCTGGTGGCGCCATTCGTCGCGCCATTGCGCGGCACCAGCCAGGCCCACAAGTCGGCGCACAGCGCCGCCAGCCCGCTGAGCACCATCAGCGCCGGCGGGCAGCACCACGCGCTGGTGGCCGCCTTCCTGGCCAAGCACTACACCGGCGTGATCGGGCAAGACCTGCGCAAGCCCATCGGCACCGTCACGGCCACCGACCACCACAGCCTGGTGCAGGCCTTCCTGATCAAGTTCTACGGCAGCGGCGGCCAATGGTCCGGCCTCAACGAGCCCATGCACACCCTGCCCGCACGCGACCGCATGGGCCTGGTGACGGTGGCCGGCGAGCAATACCGCATTGCCGACATCGGCCTGCGCATGCTGCAGCCGCACGAGCTGGCCAAGGCCCAGGGCTTCGGCCCCAACTACATCCTCGACGCGCCCATCCACGGCCGTCGCCTGCCCAAGCACGCCCAGGTTCGCATGATCGGCAACAGCGTGTGCCCCGATCTGGCAGCGGCGCTGGTGCGGGCGAACTACAGCGAGCACCAGGCGCTGGCCAAGGCGGCATGAGCCGCCCCCCCACTTTCTTCACCACCACCACCGAAAGGACTCGCATGAACGCGACCGCAGAAGCTGAAGTCACCACCATTGCCGCCACCATCAAAGCGACAGGCACGCCCCCTCGCCTGGGCCAGATCTGGCCTGGCCAGGGCGGCATCTACTTGGGCCAGATCCAGAGCGGCGATGCCGACGGCGACTGGCACATCATCCTGGCCACCGATCCCGCCGGCGACCTGCAGGACCAGGCGTGGGGCACCTACGGCAAGGACGTGCCCGGCGCCACCAGCTATAGCGACGGCCTGGCCAACACCCGCGCCATGGCCGAGGCCGGCAGCGCCCTGGCCAAGGCCATGCTGGCGCTGAACATCGAGGGCCACGCTGACTGGTACCTCATGAGCGCCGACGAAGCCCGGCTGGCATTCATCGCCGCTCGCGAGCACATGCCCAAAGAGTGGCACTGGACCAGCACGCAGTACTCGGCCTTCCACGCCTGGTACCAGCACTTCGGCGATGGCTACCAGTTCATCCTCGTCAAGGACTTCCAGGGCCGGGCCCGCGCCGTCCGCAGATTCAAGCTCAGTGCTTGAGTCATTCAATCCTTCACCACCACAACACTGACCTCCACCCCGCGCCGCGCGCGGGCCACGGGCGATTTTTTTTGGAGAGCACCGATGAGCAAGACAAAGAAGGCAGCCACGCCGGCTGAACATGGCCCCGGCACACCGGGCTGGTATCCGCGCGTTGGCGAACTGTGGCCCGGCCAAGGCATCTATGCCGGCATCATGCGCGGCGACCCTGGCGAGCCTGATCACCACCTCTTCATTTCGGCAGACCCGGCCAGCATGAAGAGCAGCGTGGCCTGGGGTCCGCGCGACATCGAGGTGGCGGGCGCAAAGTCCGAGCGCAACGGCGCCGCAAACACAGCCGCTCTGGTTGCCTGCCTCCAGGAGCACCCCGCTGCCAAGTGGGCGGCCGGTCTGACGGTCGACGGCCATAGCGACTGGTACCTGCCCAGCCGTCGCGAGCTGCGCCTGCTGTGGGTGAACTGCGCCGAGGCCTTCCCTGCGGGCTGGTACTGGAGCAGCACGCAGTCCTCGGCCGGCGACGCCTGGGACCAGCTCTTCGACGATGGCGGCCAGGGCTTCGGCGGCAAGGGCTACCAGGGCCGGGCCCGCGCCGTCCGCAGATTGGTCATTCAGTAATTCAGTGCTTCACCACCCCTGACTTTTGATTCCGGCGCGAAGCGCCGGTCGCGCAAAAAATGGCCCTCCACAAAGACCTGCCCGTCTACAAACTCGCTTACGACCTGCTCAGCCTGGCCACCGATCTCGTGCGCAACATGCCGCGCGACTTCAAGGCCAGCTTGGGCGGCCGCATCCGCGATGAATGCCTGAACGTGCTGGTGCTGGTGGGACTGGCCAATGCCGCGATCGACAAGACCGCCCACCTCACCAAGCTGCTGGAGCATCTGCACGTGGTCGAGCTGCTGCTGCGCCTGTCTCACGACAAGCACTTCATCAGCAACGGGCAATACGCCCGCGCAGTGCAGGTGACCGACAGCGTGGGCGCCCAGGTGGGCGGCTGGCGCAAGGTCATGGCACAGCGCCTGGCTGAGAGCGCCGCACCGGAACCCAGTCAGGGGAGCCTGTTTGCATCTCCCGCAGCGTTGCCTGTTGCATAGCCGGTAAGCCAGCTATGCCCGTGCGACTTTTCTTGAATCTGGTCGTGCCGCTGGCCTGTCAAGCCACCGCCATGCGCACCACGGGAACCAGTGGCCTACTCGAAAGAGCCGACCACCCTGCCCAGCGCACTTGCCCAGCTGAAGGCGCCACCGCGCGCACTCGGCCCGGCGAGGTAGATCGCACGACTCGACGCAGTACTCGGCCAACAACGCCTGGAACCAGAACTTCGACGATGGCAACCAGAACATCAACGACAAGGACTACCAGGGCCGGGCCCGCGCCGTCCGCAGACCAAGACGCTGCAGGAGCACCCC
>NZ_JBIPPD010000200.1:0-5924 GCF_044368625.1 Flavobacterium sp.
AGGTTATCATATCCATTACAAATTGTTAAATGCTTCCGAGTTTGGAGTTCCACAAAAACGTGAACGTGTTTTTATAGTGGGTTTTAGAGATTTTGACGATTATTTTAATTTCAAATTCCCACAACCAAATACATTAAACGGCTCTAAAATAGTTCTTAAACAAGTCATTGACAAACAAGCAGACAAAGATGAAAAATGGTTCTTCAGTCAAAGGGCTGTTGATGGAATGTTGCGTGTTCGTGAAAAAATGAACAAAGGAAGAGTTCAAGATTTAAATCAACCTTGCAACACAATTAGTTCACATCTAGCAAAAGTAAGTCTTAATGGAACTGACCCTGTTTTAATGGTAAATGAAAGATATAGAAGATTTACACCACGAGAAGCGTCAAATATTCAATCATTTCCGCAATCATTCAAGTTAGATAGTGTTTCAGAAAACAGACAATACAAAGCAATTGGAAACGCAGTTCCACCAGTTTTAATGTGGAATGTTGTTCATTCAATTGTAGAAATTTTGAATCTTCCACAAAACAATAATATGGAAGAATGATTACAATTAGAAAGAATATATAAAGCTATAATATTGATATTACTTAATTGCAAAAATAAAAAAATATTGCTTCACTTTAATCTTAAGATTTAATATCAAATTTTATTAACATTTGTCGAATCCGTTTTAGTTGATAAGTTAATACTAATTTAACTTTTATATTTAAAATATTTTTTGTCCCTTAGCTGACATGGATTTCTATGGGAATGATTTTTGCAAAACACAATGTCAAAAGCAGCAATTTAATAGAACCAACTTATAATTATGGATGACAATTTCTCACCAAGAGTAAAAGATGTAATCACGTACAGTAAAGAAGAAGCCTTACGTTTAGGACACGACTTTATTGGGACGGAGCATCTTATGTTAGGTATCTTACGAGACGGAAACGGCAAGGCCATTAATATATTGAGCAACTTATCGATTGATTTAGATCATCTTCGAAAAAGAGTAGAGATATTAAGTCCTGCAAATCTGAATATACCTATTAATAATGATAAACGAAATTTACAACTTACCATTCAAGCAGAACGTGCTTTAAAAACTACGTTTCTTGAGGCAAAAGTTTTTAAAAGTACATCTATCAGTACCGCACACTTGCTATTATGCATACTAAGAAACGAAAACGATCCCACAACCAAGTTGCTTAATAAACTAAAAGTAGATTATGACGTAGCTAAAGAACAATATTTAAACATGACGCCAACCAATGATGATTTTTTAGAAAATTTGCCAAAGAACGAATCTTACAACGATGATTCAGGACAAGATGACAGTTTTAAAGATGCCTCGTTTAACAATCCCGCCAATAAGTCGAATAAAAAATCGAAAACTCCCGTTTTGGATAATTTTGGTAGAGATTTAACAGAAATGGCCGAAGAAGGAAAACTCGATCCGATTGTGGGTCGTGAAAAAGAAATTGAACGTGTTTCGCAAATTCTGAGCCGTAGAAAGAAAAACAATCCCCTCCTCATTGGTGAACCAGGAGTAGGAAAATCAGCAATTGCCGAAGGATTGGCTTTGCGTATTATCCAAAAGAAAGTATCCCGCGTATTATTTGGAAAACGAGTTGTGACGCTTGATCTAGCCAGTCTTGTTGCAGGAACAAAATACCGTGGACAGTTTGAAGAGCGAATGAAAGCGGTGATGAATGAACTCGAAAAAAACGACGATATAATTCTCTTTATTGACGAAATTCACACAATCGTTGGTGCTGGAGGAGCTACAGGTTCTCTCGACGCCGCCAATATGTTTAAACCTGCCTTAGCACGTGGTGAAATTCAATGTATCGGTGCTACTACCTTGGACGAATACCGTCAATACATTGAGAAAGATGGTGCTTTAGAACGTCGTTTTCAAAAAGTGATTGTGGAACCTACAACCGTTTCGGAAACCATCACTATTTTGCACAACATCAAAAATAAATACGAAGACCACCACAATGTTACTTTTACAGACGAGGCAATCGAAGCTTGTGTAAAATTAACCGACCGATACATGTCCGACCGATTTTTACCAGACAAAGCCATTGATGCCTTGGACGAAGCAGGCTCAAGAGTACACATTACCAATATTGAAGTTCCAAAACAAATTTTAGAATTAGAACGTCAATTGGAAGAGGTAAAAGAATTAAAATCAAGCGTGGTAAAAAGACAAAAATACGAAGAAGCTGCTCGACTTCGCGACGACGAAAAACGCATTGAAAAAGATTTGGCTATTGCTCAAGAACAATGGGAAGAAGATTCGAAAAACAACCGAATTGAAGTTTCAGAGGACAATGTAGCCGATGTCGTTTCGATGATGTCAGGAATCCCCGTGAATCGTATCGCTCAAACCGAAAGCAATAAACTAGCGCAACTACCCGAACTTATTCAAGGTAAGGTAATTGGACAAAATGAAGCGGTACTGAAAATTGCCCGTTCTATCCAACGAAATCGGGCGGGTTTAAAAGATCCAAATCGACCAATTGGCTCGTTTATTTTTCTTGGTCAAACGGGTGTCGGAAAAACCCAATTGGCTAAAGTAATCGCCAAAGAATTGTTTGATTCTGAAGACGCGTTGATTCGAATTGACATGAGTGAATACATGGAAAAATTCGCCATTTCACGTCTTGTGGGAGCACCTCCAGGATACGTAGGCTACGAAGAAGGCGGACAGCTGACCGAGAAAGTAAGACGCAAACCTTATTCTGTGGTACTTTTAGATGAAATTGAAAAAGCACATCCAGATGTTTTTAACATGATGCTTCAAGTTTTGGACGACGGTTATTTAACGGACAGTTTGGGCAGAAAAGTCGACTTTAAAAATACCATCATCATCATGACCTCCAATATTGGAGCGCGTCAGTTGAAGGATTTTGGTCAAGGTGTAGGTTTTGGAACCGCTGCTAAAACGGCTCAATCCGATGAACATTCGAAAAGTGTCATCGAAAACGCATTGAAAAAAGCATTTGCACCCGAATTTTTAAATCGAATTGACGACGTAATTGTATTTAATCCTTTAGAAAAAGAGCACATCAATCTCATTATCGAAATAGAATTGGAAAAACTATATGCTCGAATCAAAGAATTAGGTTACCAATTGACTTTATCAGCCGAAGCTAAAGCCTATATTGCTGAAAAAGGTTTCGATAAACAATTTGGAGCGCGACCATTGAAACGTGCCATTCAAAAATACGTTGAAGATACCTTAGCCGAAGAAATTATCACCACAAAAATTAGTATGGGAGACGAAATCTTTATGGACTACAAAGAGGGACAATCCGAATTGAGTGTGGAAGTGCATAAAATGACCGAACCAACAAAATAATTTAGAATGTACCATCTAGTACATAACCCACCTGTTTTTGCAGAGCGGGTTATGTATTTTTTTTGTTAACACTTTGGCTGTTTTCAAAAACAAATTTCTACATTTGAAAAACTTTAATCCTTAAAAAAAATGAGCATGGAAGACAAAAAAGTAATTGTAGGAAGCGAAGAATGGTGTTCATTCCCGGTACTTGGTATTCCCACAATTAAAGCACGGGTAGATTCTGGCGCTAAAACTTCTGCATTGCATGCCATTAACATCGCCCCTTTTATCAAGGATGGTGAAAACTGGGTAAAATTCGAAATCAATCCTATTCAAAATAACGTCAAAACGGTTATTCATTGCGAATCGAAATTGGTCGATAAACGGGTGGTGAAAAGTTCCAGCGGTTTTAGAGAACAACGCTACGTGATTGGTGCAGAATTGGAAATCGGGGGCCAACATTGGTCGGTTGAAATTACCTTAACCAACCGCGATTCTATGGGTTTCCGAATGCTATTGGGTCGTGAAGCCATGAGCGGCCGTGTTTTGGTCGATCCTTCTCAAAAATATTTATTGGGACAACCTTCACCCGATACATTGAAAGAATTGTACAAAACTTCTGAACAAGCCAAAACCGGTTTAAGAATTGGTGTTTTAGCGAGTAACCCTGAGTTGTATTCGAACCGACGAATTATGGAAGCGGGCGAAATGCGGGGCCACGAAATGCATTTTTTGAATATCAAAGAATGTTACATGAAACTCGATGCTACCAATCCAGAAATACACTACCGAGGAGGAATTATATTGGACAAGTTTGATGCTGTAATTCCGCGAATTCGTCCGAGCATTACCTTTTATGGCTGTGCATTGACGCGCCAGTTTGAAGCGTTGAAAGTGTTTACTTTAAATTCGGCTTCAGCCATCACCCAATCCCGAGATAAATTATATTCCTTACAATTATTGTTGAACCATGGTGTGGATATTCCCACAACGGGATTTGCCAATTCGCCTTTGGACACCAATGATTTGATTAAAATGGTGGGAGGTTCGCCTTTAATCGTTAAGTTATTAGAAGGAACTCAAGGAAAAGGCGTTGTATTGGCCGAAACCAAAAAAGCAGCAGAAAGTGTGATTAATGCGTTCAAAAGTTTGAATGCAAATATTTTAGTTCAGGAATTCATCAAAGAAGCCAATGGAAAAGACATCCGCTGTTTTGTGATTGATGGAAAAGTGGTAGCAGCCATTCAGCGAGAAGCCTTACCCGGCGAATTTAGGGCAAATATCCACTTGGGTGGCACGGCTTCCATCATAAAAGTCACAGCCGAAGAACGCCGGATTGCGATTAAAGCAGCCAAAGCCATGGATTTGAAAGTCGCAGGTGTCGATATCATCCGTTCGTCAAAAGGACCACTTTTGTTGGAAGTAAACTCCTCTCCAGGACTTGAAGGCATAGAAGGTGCAACGAATAAAGATATCGCTGGAGAAATGATTAAGGCAATTGAAAAGAATTTTAGACACAGACAGCATTAGAAATAAAGACTTTACAAATTCTACTGTATGAAATTCATTTTGTTGGTCCTTTTTTTACAATTTAGTTTTGGAGTTGCAAATGGTCAAAACAACCATATTATTGAAACCGCAGACATTAATCATTTCTGGATTGCCTTCGATGAACTAAAAAACGCAAAAAATAAGTCGGATAGTTTAACTATAATTCAAACAAAGTACCTTGATAAGTCAAGTAAATTTTTTAAAGAGTTTATCAGAGTTAGAAATTTAAAAGCCGACGAATACCTTACTATAATTTCAAAATATCCGAAATTTTGGGAGTCAATACGGGTTAAAACTCAGAAAATAAAAGACAGGAAAAACGAAATTGTAGCGATTTTCGATAACTACGAAAAAGAAATTCCAAATTTTAAAAGACCAAATGTATGTTTCGCAATAGGTTGTTTACGAACTGGCGGTACGGTCAGTGAAAACCTTATTTTGATTGGAACAGAGATCGCAGCCTCAACCCCTGACACTGATAAAACGGAACTTACACCATGGTTAAAAAGTATAATTGGTACTACAGGAGATATTGGAGCAATGGTTTCGCATGAAACAATTCACACCCAACAAAAAGGAGGTTATTTGCGTGATTTAGTTGAATTTTCGATTAGTAAAGGAGTTGCCGATTTTTTAAGTGAACAAATTTCAGGATTCAATATTAATAAAAGTGCATATGTTTATGGCGTTAAAAATGATTGTGATTTAAGAAAAGAATTTTTAGCAGATTATGCCAAAAATAAAAATGACATTTCAAAGTGGCTTTACAGCGGTACTAAATCAGTAAACCGACCTGCTGATTTAGGATATTACATTGGATACCAAATTGCAAAAGAGTACTACAATAAATCAACTGATAAAAAGAAAGCAATCACCAAACTACTAAATAGAAAAAATTATAAAAAAATACACAACTATCCGAAAGTTTTAGAATAAAAATGCCTGAGAATACCTTAATTTGAAAAATCTCTCAAAAAATCTCAAATATGGCAATTTTCAGGCGTAGCAAAAATACAAATAAACCTTTACTTGG
>NZ_JBIPPD010000201.1:0-5920 GCF_044368625.1 Flavobacterium sp.
TTTTTTCTGGATTCGCTTTTTCGTGCGGAATAACAAAGTGCATCAACCCTTCAATTGCAAAAGTATTCGAAGCATTAATGGCTACAACAATTGTTTTTGTTAAGTATGATTTTTTATTAGTAACAACGATAAATTCGCCTGAAAAACCTTCAATTCTCAAAACTTTTTCATTCGAAATTTGAACTACATGGGGGTATAACGTTGCTAACTGTTCGGTGCTGTGGAGCATTAAATCAGACCCTAAAGTTCCGGCCGGAATTCCGTAGGCATTGTTGAATATTGCCTCTTGCAAATTTGAAGATTTTTGATGGGTAAAAATGCCGGTTTGTTTTTCGGCTGCAAACCATTTGTTTTTTGCCGAACCCAATACCAAAGCACAGGAAACTCCCGAAACGCCTCCTCCAATGATTAAGACATCAAACATGAAGTATTAGTTTTGTGTTTTGTCTTGAATGGCTTTTGACATGCGAAAAATAAGCAAAATCAAAACCGCACAAATGGAAGCTACAATTCCGATTAATCCCACTAGACTATCCCCTTTAAATAAATTTTCAAAATCAAGCATAGTGATGTTGAAAATGATTAAAGCGGTTGCTATAATAATTAATACAATCGTGAATATTTTCATTTTAGTGCATTTAAGAATGCGAAATTAAAAAAAAATTGATTAGATAAATAGTGCTTTAACATTACTTGCAAATAATTTAACAGCGATAGCAAGTAGTATAACTCCAAAGGTTTTTCGAATCACACTCAAACCATTTTTGCCAAGCTTTGTTTCGATTTTTTTGGAAGCTTTTAGAACCAAATACACCAAAATAATATTCAACACAATGGCTATAATAATATTGATGGCTTGGTATTGTGCCCGTAACGAAAGTAAGGTAGTCATCGTTCCCGCTCCAGCAATCAACGGAAATGCAATGGGAACAATCGATGCCGAACTCGCTTCATCATCTTTGTACAATCGAATGCCCAAAATCATTTCTAAGGCCAAGAAAAAAAGTACAAATGCACCGGCGACGGCAAACGAATTTACGTCAATGCCAATTAAACTCAGGATTTGTTCGCCCACAAAAAGAAACGTAATCATAATTACACCAGCCACAATCGAGGCTTTGCCAGATTCCACGTGTCCAAATTTGGTACGCAAATCGATAATAATTGGAATGCTTCCTACGATATCAATTACGGCAAAAAGTACCATTGCAACAGTGATAATTTCTCTAAAATCCAAATTCATAGCAGGGTCTTTTTTCTGGGTGCAAAAGTATTTCAAATAATTGTAGTGAAAGCTAATTTTGAGTTAATTTATGTGGAGGTACTTAGTTGCAAAGTTACTGAGGTTCAGAAGGTAAAAAGGTTAAAAGTCTAAAAGAGTTTTTAGTCATAAAGCTTAATAATATTGAAAATACAGTTGTCTTAATTCTAAATACTTTGGTCTTAATACTTTTCACATGTCTTAATTCTTGCTACTCTCGTCTTGATATTTCCTTCGTGTTGTCTTAATTCTTAATACTCTAGTCTTAATACTTTCCTTCGTGTTGTCTTAATTCTTAATACTCTAGTCTTAATACTTTCCTTCGGGTTGTCTTAATTCTTAATACTCTAGTCTTAATACTTTCCTTCGGGTTGTCTTAATTCTTAATACTTTCCAATCTTTCCCTATCTTTGCCCCATGTTTCAACTAGGAAAAACCATCGTGTCGGAAGACATTTTAGAGAAAGATTTTGTGTGTAATTTGTCGGCTTGCAAAGGCGCTTGCTGTGTCGATGGCGATGCCGGAGCACCGCTTACCGAAGATGAAACCAAAATCATGGAAGCCATTTATCCAAAAGTAAAACCTTTTTTACGCAAAGAAGGCATTGCCGCTATCGAAGCCCAAGGCCCGTGGGTTGTGGGTACCGATGGAACTTTAGAAACGCCATTGATTGACAATAAAGATTGTGCCTACGTCATCTTTGACGGCAAAACGGCACTTTGCGGCATCGAGCAAGCTTACAACCAAGGCATTGTTGACTGGAAAAAACCAGTTTCCTGTCATTTATACCCCATCAGAGTTAAGGATTTTTCTGAATTTGCCGCTGTCAATTACGACAAATGGGACATTTGCGATCCCGCTTGTAGCCTTGGTGCTGAACTCGAAGTACCCGTTTACAAGTTTGTGAAGGAAGCATTGATCCGCAAATTTGGCGAAGATTGGTATGCCGAATTAGAGAAAGTAGCTGCTGAATTGAAGAGGTAAAATCAATCGATTTTTTAAATTTTAGAAACGTTCGCTAACTGCGATATCAAATTATTTAACTGTAAAAAAATATTTAATAAATTTTTAACGCAATTTGTTTTGATTATCTGTTTTTTTTTTTTTTTGCTTTGTTATCTAATTAAAAGTATTCATTATGAAAAAATTTATTGCACTACCACTTTTTGGAATTTTATCGTTATCGTTCATTAATTTCAATGCAACAGACAACCTATTGATTGAACAACTAAATTTAACTGAAAACAATACAGTTGAATTGACCAATGTCAACCAAGATTTATGTTATTTTGGTACTGGCTCTTGGTCAAGTAAGAAGCATGTAACAAGTTCATTAACAAAAGATGCTGCAAAAGAAACAGTTTCTGCAAGCACCAGAGGAACAGATTGCGAATGCAAGGACAAAGGAGAAGTTGTAAAAGACCCAACTCCGACAATCGCCTACAATATGTCTTCACTTGTACAAAAATATGGAGCATAATGTAAGTATTTAGAGATAAAGCACTGTAAGGCGATGTTACGGTGCTTTTATAATTTTTTAAAAACCAAGAATAATTACAGCAAGTTATGAAAAATGTTTATATGATTGTAATACTTCTTTTGGCAATGACCACAATGTCATTTACAGAAGCCAATTCGCAGCCCGTTGAAAATTTTGAACTTATTGAAAAAGCAAATTACAACTACGGCACCTCTTCGTTTGTTGAGAAAAGAATTTTTTTGAGTAGTTTTATTTGGCATATTTATAGAGAAACTGTATCAGCAACAAGCACAAAAGAAGACGGAACAAAATGTGAGGATGATACGATAGATCCAGTTCTCGATGAGTACAATAGATGTATAAAAGTAATTGAAAAGTATAGTAAATGAAGAATGCAATTGTGATTATACTGCTGTTGTTGTTCGTAATATACAGTTGTAGAAGTCTGAATTTAATAGATGTAAAAGATTTAGATGAAAAAAAATGGTCAGAACTAGAAAAAATCTCGGTAAAAAGTGACCGTGGCTATAAGTTTGTTAAAACCACATTTAAAGATGGTCAATACAATACAAGTATGGTTTCTGCAAGCACTAATATGAAAATCACGGCTGATGAAAAACGAAAAATTGAAAAAATTTTACAGAAATACGACTAAAATTTATATAATCTCTGTGTGTGTTCTTATTTTGTTTTCGGTTGTATTTAGTTCTTTTGACACGGGTTATGGAAGTCATATCAGATTTTATGATAAAGAGCCAAACAAGCATGTACAATTTGTTCTAAACTCAATTAGAAATCAAAAAATTTTCAATGTATTTCGTGTTAACACCGGTCTTAATACGGGTTACGGTTTTTTTTCTCCAAATGTTGCAAGTGATTTTTTAATCTTTCATGAGATATATAAGAAAAAAACTGTTGCTTATAAAAAGTCTGATTGGATGTTACAAACTAAAGAAGGTAAACATAGATTTTCAAACTTAAATAATTCCTTCATGGAATTTTTAGACGAAGAAGATAAAAAAAATGCCGCTGAAAAAGATTCTCTAAAAATAAAATATTACAAGATGATTGTTAATCGATTAAATTCATATCATTTAAAGTATGACAATAGCATCGATTCTATACGAACTACCATTTACTTATATCATTTCCCTTATTTAAGCGAATTCCCTCTTTTAAAACCTAAATTGATTAAAATTGAACAGCAGACCAAAAAAAATACTTCAAAATTTTCTGAAACAGTATCAACTCGAAAATAATAATCCAGTTTTTATTCCTTTCTTTAGAATAGCAACTGGGCTCATATTAATATTGCTTTTTTTGTCATTTTTAAAAGATTTCAATCTTTTGTACGGTCTCAACTCAATTATTCCATCTGATATTCATACTGTTTATTCCAGCAGCGAGGTAGTAAATTATAACCAAATTATAGAATTAATTAACATATTAGTAGGGGATGAAATAGTTGCAGTCAATATTTTTAAATTTATTTTTATCACTTTATGTGTCTTTGTAATAATAGGATTTTATTCTCGAATCTTTGCAATTTTTTTATTACTCGCATTTACTTCTTTAATAAAGTCAAGTGGTTTGTATAGTTATGGCGTTGACTTTTTTTTAATGATGTCATTACTCTACATAAGTATCTTACCATCCGATGATTATTATTCAATACTAAAAAACAAAACAAAGTCAAGGTATACAATACAACAGAAAACTTTTCAAATTCACATTTGCATTGCCTATTTTGTTTCCGGGCTTGAAAAATTATCCGGATATAACTGGAGAAATGGTGAGTCAATTTGGAAAGCCATTCACTTGCCAAGTTTTGGAAACGACTTTACTATTAACATCGATTTTCTAGGTAAATATCCAATACTATTTATCTGTTTATCTTGGTTTACAATATTGGTAGAACTTCTATATCCATTTTTTGTTCTTAATAGAAAAACACGATTATTTTGGTTATACGCTACGATGTCAATGCATTTAGGGATTGCTATTTTTTTAAACTTATATTTTTTCTCGGTGACCTTAATAGTTTGGAATCTAACGGCATTTTATTTTAAAGATGGAAATACCTAATAATCTTTTGTACTATATTATTTTTTTTTCACATAGTTTACTTTACTGCCAAGTAGATACAGTTGCGACCGAAAAATTGCAAGAAGTGATTATTGTTAATAAAAAAACTGTAAAATTAAAAAAGAATAGAGGTATATATGAGGTTAATGTACAGGGTACAAGTTTTGAAGATCAACAAGATACTTGGGAAGCTCTAAAAAACATTCCACTTCTTCGAGTTGCGGACGATAATCCCATAAAAATAAATGGAAAAGTTGCCTCAATTTTTATTAACGGTATCGAAAGCAATCTCGGTGCAAATGAATTAGAGGATTATTTAAAATCCTTAAATCCCAAAACAGTAAAGCAATTAGAAATTACCACAAACCCAAATGCAAGCTACGAGTCTTCCGTAGGGTCGGTTTTAAATATTGTGATACAGAAAGTATCTGAAAATTATCGATTTGGAGTGAACGCTACAAATGGTATAAAAACTAATTATTATAATTTTTTAAGTGGTAACTATGCTGTAAATGTAAAAAAAACTTCATTTTATACCAATTATAGTTTTAACTATTTGCCACAGGTTAATACCTCTAAAATTAAAAGGCAAATTAATGACGAGACTTTAAACTTAAAAAATAAAGAAAATGAATTGGAAAGAAAACATATCTGGTTTTCAAACATAAATCACACATTTTCGAAAAACAATATACTAGATTTTACCTATTCATTCAGTACAAATAACGATGTTTTAGATGGAAATAGTTCCAATGACAGTTTTAATAGATCAATTGCTGTAGATAAAGCAAGCAACATTCACAAATTATCGCAAATCTGGAAGTATGATTTTAATGATAATGCATCATTAGATTTAGGAATTCATCAAGTTTTTAATAACCAAAATAACAGCAATTTTGCTAATGAAAATAATAATTTTCAGAATCAGGGTATTAATTCCGAAATCAAATTATTTATCGGTTTTGTAAATTTTAAATATAATAAATGCATATCCGTTTTTAATCATACTCCTGTAATGCTTGCTATCACTAGTCTATCGAAGATTTTCTCACCAAAATATCTGCGATTTAGCTTATAAACAAACTCGTTCAGAT
>NZ_JBIPPD010000202.1:0-5879 GCF_044368625.1 Flavobacterium sp.
CGGAAAAATTGGACAAAAAAAATCTAAAAAAATTAAAAAAGATGAGCGATAAAATCAAAGAAAAAGAGAAAAAAGCAAAAGACAAATTGAAAGAAAAAGCTAAAAAAGCCAATAAAAAGAAAAAAGAGAAAGCTAAAAAAGAAAAAGCCAAAAAGAAGTTAAAAGAAAAAAAGGCTAAGAAAAAAGCAGCTGACAAAAAGAAAAAAGCCAAAAGTAAATCAAAGAAGAAATAGTTTTTGTGGTAAAAAAAATCGAAACCAGAAGTTTCGATTTTTTTTTTGCTATATTTAGAAAGATACGGGCTAACAAAATTCGTAGGTAATTCGGTAATTTAAAGTGTCTCCAAATTTTGGAGATCAATCAAACAACCTCAAAATAGCACAAAATGGAACTATCCCAACAAATTCAATACCTTTTTATACTTGCACTTCCCATAGCCTCTGTGGCTTGGACGGTTACCAAAGAAGAAGTTTTTAGAGAGCTAAGAGAATTTTGTACAAAAAAATCGAAGGAAAGTTCCCGTATTTTTAAACGCAAATTTTTCTACTTATTTACTTGTGAATATTGTTTCAGTCATTATGTAGCCTTGTTTTTTCTAATTATTACCAGATACCACCTTCTATATAATGATTGGCGGGGTTCCGTCATCGGTTTTTTTGCACTCGTGTGGATTGCAAATGTTTACATGAGTCTTTTTGGATTCATCCGTGTGGGAATGAAAAAAGAAAAAGTGAACGCCGATTTGGAAGAAATAAAACTGAACGAAAAGAAAAAGGAAACCTAAAATTCCTATTTTACATAATTAGGCGACTCGCATTTTTGCCAATATTCAATAATAATTCGCATCGTATCTTTTAATTCTTCAAAATTGGACGGTTTGATAAAAAAGCCCTGAATTGATTTCGAATAGGCATCTATAACCCATTCTTGTTCGGCACTTGTGGTAAAAAATAAGTAGGGAATCGTTTTTATCCGAATGTCTTCGTTTTCGTGAATTTGTTTTCTCAATTCGATCCCATTCAATTTAGGCATATTGATGTCTGAAAAAACAATGAAAGGTTCGCTAGTTTTAGCAGTCAAATATTTGAAGGCTTCTTGACCATCATTAAAAAAAATAATTTCATTACTGTAATTAAGCTCCTTAAAGACTTCGATAAAAAATTGTTGATCGTCTTCGTCGTCTTCCACAATCACAATCGCACCTTGCTTATTCATCTTGAATTTGTATAAATTGTTAGATTACAAAGGTACGCTTTTAAAACACGTTATAAATTTAATATGACAAGTTCATATTTACGTCCTTCAAAAACACAAGAATTAGTACTACAAATAAAAGTAGCTTTAGCATCCTGAAAATATATTCTTTAAAAACACATCAAATTCTTACAAAAGAAAAAATTTAAATTAAATCTTGTCGGTATAGAATATTTCAATCTCCACATAATTATGTAACTTTTGTCACGTTTTAACCCATTTTTGATTAGTATATTTGTATATTGTAATTATAAAAAACAGAAGTACAGATGAAAATAGAACAAATTTATACCGGATGTTTGGCTCAAGGTGCTTATTATATCACATCGAATGGTGAAGCTGCCATTATCGATCCGCTTCGCGAAACACAACCCTATATAGAACGTCTGAAGAAGGATAACGTACAACTAAAGTACGTTTTTGAAACCCACTTCCATGCCGATTTTGTCTCTGGACATTTCGATTTAAGTAAGCAAACAGGCGCTTCCATTGTGTACGGACCGTCTGCACATCCCGATTTTGATTTCATTTCTGCAAAAGACAATCAAGAATTTTTAATCGGAAATATCAAAATAAAAATTTTGCATACGCCTGGTCACACGATGGAAAGTACAACCTACTTATTAATTGACGAAAACGGAAAAGACCACGCCATTTTCTCGGGTGACACATTATTTATTGGCGATGTAGGACGTCCCGATTTAGCTCAAAAAGCGGCATCGATGACACAAGATCAATTAGCAGGTATTTTGTATCATTCGTTGCGAACCAAAATCATGACTCTGGCCGATGACGTAATTGTCTACCCCGCTCATGGTGCAGGTTCTGCATGTGGAAAAAACATGAGTAAAGAAACCGTATCCACCATTGGCGAACAAAAAGAAAAAAATTACGCTTTACGAGCTGATATGACCGAAGCCGAGTTTATAACCGAAGTCACAGAGGGTTTATTACCACCACCAGCTTATTTCGGTATGAATGTGGCAATGAACAAATCAGGGATCGAGAGTTTTACTACTGTTTTAAAAAAAGGATTAAATCCAATTGAAGCTACTCAATTTGAAACAATTACAGAAGAAACGGGGGCTTTGATTTTGGACACCCGTTCTAATGGAGATTTTGCCAAGGGTTTCGTGCCGCAATCCATCAATATCGGAATTGCAGGCGATTTTGCTCCATGGGTCGGTGCTTTGATTGCCGATGTCAAGCAACCTATCGTTTTGGTAACGGACATAGGAAAAGAAGAAGAAACCGTAACTCGCTTATCTCGTGTGGGATTTGACCACATTATAGGTTACTTAGCAGGGGGGTTTGATGCTTGGAAAAAGGCAGGTTTTGAAATCGACACCGTCAACCGAATCGCTCCGGAACAGTTTGCAACCGAAATTAAAGTAGGCGAAAGTAACGTAGTTGATGTTCGAAAAACTACCGAATATGCTGCCGAGCACGTCGAAGAAGCCTATAATAAACCACTGGCTTCCATAAATGATTGGATCAAAGACATCAATCCCGAAAATCATTTTTATATGCATTGTGCAGGTGGTTACCGCTCGATGATTGCAGCTTCCATCTTACAAGCACGTGGTTACCGAAATTTTGCCGAAGTGGCTGGAGGATTTAATGAAATTGCAAAAACCAATGTGCCCAAAACTAATTTTATATGCCAAAGCAAAATGCTAAAAGCATAATTTAAAACTGACTTTGAACACATTAGACGAAAATAACAAAATCAATTTATTGCCCACAAGTTCACGAACTTTATAAAAAAACTAAGTTATAATTCGTACATCTTTGATAAATATGCGAATCAAAAACGGAGATAATATTTTAAAATTAGCCGTACCATTAACTTTCAATGCAATTCCATTCAAAGAGCTGAATTTAAATTTTTTTACAATAAACATCTAAAAGGAATCTTTTGCACAACATCGAAAGATTCCTTTTTTTGTTTAGCCATAAATTTATATGGTTAAACAAAAAATATAATTTACCTTTGCATCGAAAATACGAAATGAGTTCCATTCGATACTATTTTCGGACTTTATTTCAAAAATGGGCATTTTAAAAAATCAATTGTTATGAATAGGGAAGAAAAAAAACCAGATAATGTTGTGTATTCCGAAACCGAAGGTTACAACGCGAGTATCTTGCCGTATGCAACCAATGTGGGAGCTCCAGCCATTAGAATCGACGATTTGGTCTCGTGGAAAAGCCGCGGAATTAGCAACGTTAACAAAGAATTGGCACAAAAATTTAACGAGCTGAAAGCACAATATCAAAGTCTGATGGAAGAATTTGAGTGGAATGAATTGGTTTACAATGCCAAATTTTCGTTCGAACCTGTAGTGGGCGAAATTTATCATTTGTACAGAAGTGCCGACGGCTCCGATTTTCTTTCCCTAATTGCACCTTACGAGTGGAATAGAGAGCATGTGGGTACTTTTAAACTCAACAGCGACAAGAAATGGATTCACATTTCGTGATCGTCTGAATGTTTTTAAATTTCTTTTTTTAGATAGAATTTCTTGATTTAAACAAATTTAATGACTTTGAATAAAAAAACCATAAATATCGTTTGGTTCAAACGTGATTTGCGATTTACCGATCACGAGCCGTTATTCAAAGCCCAAAAAGAAAACATCCCCACCTTACTTTTGTATTTTTTTGAACCTTCGGTGATGCGTTACGAAGATTCAGATGTGCGGCATTGGCGTTTTATTTATGAATCACTACAAGAATTAAATGCCAAATTAAAATCCTTCAACGCACAAATATTTATTTTTCATAACGAAGTGCAAGCCATTTTTGAAGAACTAAACGCCGTATATGAGATAAAAAATGTTTTTTCACATCAAGAAATTGGAAACAAAATCACGTTTGATAGAGACTTGGCTATGGCTCTTTTTTTTGCTCAAAACTCAATCTCGTGGAAACAATCGCAAATGCACGGCGTTGTTCGACGCATAAAGTCAATGTCCGAATGGGAAAAACGCTGGAAAATAGTCATGCAATCCGATCCTCTCACAACCGATTTAAATGCCTTTGAATTTGAAAACTGTGAAGACGCGTGGTATCAAAAATTTAAAGGAGCGCCACTTTCAACTGCAATTACTACTCGAAACGAAAACTTTCAGCAAGGCGGCGAATACTGGGCTTGGCGGTATCTGGATAGTTTTGTAAAAAAACGCCATATTAATTATAGTAAATATATTTCGAAACCCAGTTTAAGCCGAACAGGTTGCAGCCGCTTGTCGCCCTACATAGCATACGGAAACATCAGTTTGCGAATGGTGTATCAATACACCAATCAATTTTACGAACAATCGCCTAATAAACGAGCGGTGCTCAATTTTGTTTCGCGACTGCATTGGCATTGCCATTTTATCCAAAAATTTGAAAATAATTTTTGGATGGAATTTGAAAACAGTAATAAAGCCTACAACAGCATTGTAAAACCCAGAAATGAAACTTACATCAAAGCCTGGCAAGAAGGCAAAACCGGCGTTCCAATTGTGGATGCTTGCATGCGGTGCTTGGTACAAACGGGCTACCTTAATTTTAGAATGAGGGCTTTAGTAGTTTCATTTTTTACCTTTAATTTATGGCAAGACTGGCGCGATTTGCACTTTTTAGCACGGCAATTTCTGGACTACGAACCCGGCATTCACTACCCACAGCTTCAGATGCAATCCGGAACCACAGGGATGAACACTATTCGGATATACAATCCCATAAAAAATTCGGAAACCCACGATTCCGAAGGAATATTTATCAAAAAATGGTTGCCCGAATTGGCCGAAGTTCCTCCCGCACTTATACACGAACCATGGAAATTAAATGCGATTGAACAACAATTTTACAATTGCGAAATCGGCAAGGATTACCCCTATCCTATTGTTGATATCGAAGCCACCCGAAAATACGCCAGTGATCGCGTCTGGAGTGTCCGAAAAAAAGCAGTTGTTAAAGAGGATGGAAAGTTAGAAGTGTAGCAATTTGTTGATTTATTAGTCTCTCGTATGCTTTTTTTTAAGGTTCACTAATTGGGTTGAAAATATCATTGAACGTGTCAGCAGCGCTTTTGAAAATTGGTAGCAATTATTTTTTATATTTGAAAGAAACAAAAAAAGAATATTTATAAGAAAAAGCACTCTTTCTTTGATGATATATTTTTGATTTTGATTGAATTATAAATAAGCTAACGATTAATCTTTATGAAAAATAACGAGAAAATTATATCTATTTTAAAAAAAACTTTTCGAATAATTATGCTAAAATTCAAGGATACACATTTGAAAAATTAATTGAGTCATTGATTTATGAGAATCCTGATGCTTATCACATTGGAGAAAATCGAGTCGGAAAACTATACGATGAAGAGGTTGTACGAAATTTGAACTTGACTAAATCAAATCAAAAACTATCTTAAGTTTTTCAAAAAGTTGCACTGGAAATAGGTCGCAGTATAGTATTCAGCAGTATATTTAAAAAAATGAACAATTGTAAGTTCAAGTTATAAGTGCAACAGATAAATTAAAAACACTTGGAGTTTTCCTCCAAGTGTTTAAGGTCAAAAGCCTAAATTTGTCTTGCATGAAAAAATATAAACAATTAACCGTTGAGCA
>NZ_JBIPPD010000203.1:0-5862 GCF_044368625.1 Flavobacterium sp.
TTTATCTCTTATTGTTTTATTAAATATTTTTCTTCCATTTTCGCTTGAGAAAATATGTTTGTCAATTGTGAAATCAAAAACTGGCGATTCAATATATGGTTCTACTTTCAGCTTAAGTTCTTCTATAGTCATTAAAATAGTTATTTTTCTTCCAATAGTTCTATTTGAGATTTTACATAAGAAATAAATTGACTAATTTTTTCTTCTGAATTACTATGTAAAACATTTTCTAAAGGTTTGCTTTCGATTAAAAAATCATTAAAATCAAATGCTTTATTAATTGTATGACCATATAAACACCAACTTTCAATTGCTTCTTTAATTAGTTGTTCTTTATTCATTTTCAGTTTTTTTTCGATGATGATTAATTTTATCATCCCAAGATTGATTTTTTTTATCTAGTTCTTCAATTATGTCAGGAATGTTTGCTTGTAATTCTGAATTTTCTTTGGCAACACGATATGAATTTTCAAGTGATTCTTGAATTTTTATAGATGTTCGAACCTCCCAAACTTTTACAAATGTGTCCCAAAATCCCATTATCCGTTGTTTTTGTGATATGACGTCAATGTTGATTCAACTTTTGCAACAAATTCAGCGATATTTCCACTACCACTTCCAGTTTTGTCAAATTGAAAATCTCGATTGCCTCCGCTCATCATTATTCGGACAGCTGACATTAAATTAGGTTTCTCTTTTTTGCTTTTATTTAGAAGAAAGTAACCTCCGCCGATAGCACCAAGACCTAGCATTATCCCACCAGCCATACTTTCAGATTTACCAACAATTCCACTTAATAAGAATATACCACCTAAAATGAATAACCAGTAAGGTGCATTTGATTTTTTTTTCCATATGGTCAATGCTTTATTATAATCATCAACTAGGTCAATTACACCGACTCCATTTACAGATCGCAATGCAAAAGCTTCATTAGAAGCTGCGGTATTTATAAATAATTTTTCACTTGTTAGTTTAATATCAAGGTTGTCGGCATTAAATTGAGATAAAATATCTTCCATTATTTTTATTTTTTGTTTCCTACTAATTTGGCTTTTCGGATTGTGCCCCGTTTTTTTTGTTGTTTCTGGTCTCAACTTTTGTATTGCAATTTTACAAAATATATTTTAAGAACTATCAAAATTATCTTTTGGTGGTTCTGTTGTCTGTCGTTTTTCGTTTGGTTCTCTCTTCATAAACTAGCCCATAACGTTTACAGCTTTGCGAGGTTGGGATTAAACCAGCCACATCATTAAATTAAAAAACCAAAATTATGACACAAAATAAACATTCCGAGAATACCGAAACCCAATCTTGCAAAACTGGTGTTATGCGAGGTTATTTTATTTCTGAGTATGAAAAATTCCTAGAAAGTAAAGGGATTGACACAGTTTGTTTTATGGGCTATGGATATAATTTAGAAGAAGTAAAAGTAGGTGCTGAATTTTATTTGTCATATTTATTTTGGGGAAGGATGTCATCTTTAAGAAATAGCACGCCTAAAGATGTTTTAAATAGTGTTTTAGGATTGCGAAATTATCCTGAATTTGAGCTTGATGATAAGTTTAAATTAATTCAGAAATATAAATATTTTGATTGCAAGGTGTTAGATATAAAAAACGGAAAAACAGAAAATGCAAGAGTCCGCAGAGAATTTGTAAGAATTAAAAACTTAAGAACTGGGGAAATTAAATTGTTAAAAGATGAATGGATTGATTCTTTTTATTATTTTCTATTTACGTTTTGGTAATCTCGCATAACGTTTTGGCGCTTGGCGAAGAAGCGGATTTCGAAGCACTAAACTGTCAACCCAGCACAAAAGTTGATACGAGGTAGAATGTTCAATTAACCACTGAACCCGCTTTTTTGCCAAACGCCTGTTATGCCTTCGTTGTTCTTTTCCGTCAACCATTAGCGAACTTTCATTATTGATTTGTAGTCGGAAACAAGTTTGTCAAGTTTATACTCGTTTGAACTGTAAATTTCTCCAACGGTTGTCCCACCGAATGCTTGAATAAAAGAGTCTGGTGTTGCATTTTTTTCAAACATTGCAAATGCGTTTGGATTTATTTCAAAAGTTAGGCTTAACACTTGCCCATATTCAAGTCTGATAGGAAAAGTTACTTTTTCAATTGGAAACATCATAAATGTGTCGTGTTCAAGTCCTGGCTCTAATTCAAATTTTGGCGAAACTTTAAAATATGGTTGATTAAAGTATCTAATTTCCTTTGTCAAATTAGTTATTGTTATACCCCACATAACTCCATTGTTTCCCATAGTTGATAGAGCTGCAATAACTGTCAAATAATAGTTTGCTCCAACCTTAATTTCGTTTTCCAAGTCTAAATTCTTTTGAAGTGTGTTTAATATCTCAATTGGTAATTCTGCTAATTGCTTTTGAAATTCAATTAAAAAAGTTCTTATTTGCTCATTGTCTCCAATGTTTACGGTTATAGTAGAGTTGTCAGCATTTTGAATAACAACATTCCCGTCTCCGTCTATGAACGACTTGTTTATTTTATTTAGCATATATCCATTTTATTATTTCTTCCCAACCCACAATTACTTGTAATACTAAAGCAACAAAAGCAATTGCTACACCAAAAATAACCCAAAATTTTCCATCTGGTTTAAAAGTTGTTTTGTTGCCGACAGAAACCTTTGAGTTTTTTATGTCTGAAATACTTACATTATTGTCGCCCTTTATAGAAGTTTTGTTTGTCATTGCTTGTTATTAATTACAGTTTCTTAATTTTCTTTCGCAGTCATCAAGTTCACTTTCCAAATTTCTTACTTTTCTTTCTAAATCATCGTTGTCACTTTCTAAATATGAGTTGCTATTTGATTGATAACTACTTTGACTTTCATAGTCGTCTTTTTGGGATTGACAATCTTCAAGTTCGTTTTCCAAATCTGAAATTTTGCTTTCCAAGTCGTCTTTTTCACTTTGGCAATAATCAAGGTCAGAGCGAAGTTCTTTTATCTCTCTTTGTTGATAAATATTAAAACCGAATGATGTCAAAATAATAAGTGAAATGGAAATTATAATTGTTAGTTTTTTCTTTTTCTCTTCCATAGTTGTTTAGTTTTTTATTCAAATATTATAGTTCTGTTTACCCGTTTGAATTTTCAATTGTCGTCTCATCGTTTTTTCGAGTTTCTATTCTGTCCTGTGGCGCACTACAATGAGGCATAACGTTAGGCCGCTAAGCGAAATTGCTGATGAAAGCGGACTGAGTTTTCTCTGCCAAGATAAACTTTCTTCGTGAATTATAAACGTTCAACTTACGCAAAATCAGCAAATTTGCTTAACGGCGGTTACAAGCAGTTTTTATTCATTTCCTTTTTCAGGATTTTTCAACCCAAACAAATAACCGATAATTGCGCCTAATATTCCAAAAATTGCCGTCATATTATTTTGTGCAATATTACTCAAAGCTAAAATTGTTCCTAAACTTGCGATAAAAGTTATACCGTAAATTTTTAGATTGAAAGCACCAATTCCAGATTTCATCTTAAAAAACAATAAGATAAAAGCAACTACAATAATAACCAAAATTGAAAAAAGTATTTTGTCTTCCATAACTAATCCGCATATTTGTTTGTCCATTTTATTCCTCTATTTATGTAATGAAATAGCATTAATATTCCAAAAGTTACTGAAATCATAATTAGCGTAAAGATAAAACTGTCTTCAACCAATTTATTAATAATTTCTTTTTTAACTTCCCCATATCCTGTGTCAGATATTTCCATACTTCCTGAATGAATTTCATTGTCTAACGCATTATTTTCAGCAATGTTTCCATTTTTTTTATTCCATTCTTTGAATTCTTCGGTATCTGCTATTGAATCTAAAAGTTTATTGTCTTCTGCTGTTGTATTATTTATAACTTCACTTTTTCTTTCTACTTTATCAACAATAAAATTGTATTGAGAAGGTTTATATCCAAGAATTTCTTCTGCTTCGAACCAAGCAAATTGCTTGTCAAAAATTGAATATTGAATTAAACCGTTGTAAATGGAAAATCCTGCAAACCACACGAATCCTAATATGATTGAAATTTTCACTTTTCTAAAAACAGTTACAATTTCGTTTGCAACAGTTTTTTTTGTTTCATTATTTTTGTCTGATTCGTTCATTTCAACGCGGTTTTTCTAAAATTGCTTGTAACGTCTTGCGGCTTTGCGAGGTTTGGGGAAAGCCGTTCCCAATTTTTTGATTAATCACTGATGTTTCCAAGTACGAAACAGAGTTTCAGTTTATCACTTCCGCCCAAATCTTGCAAAACCGCTGTTATGCCTTCGTTGTTTTATTTGTCGGTTATGTTTTACTATAGTCAACAATTTTAAATTTATTTTAGTAAGTTTGACTGCTAATTTAACTTTATAATTCTATGTATGATAAAATAGTTGAAAAATTAAATAAAGAACTAACTAAAAATCTAATTTATCTATTCTTTATAAGTTGTTTTTGGGCTGTTAGTTTTTACATACTTAAACCACAAATTTTAAAAGAAGATTATCACGTTCAGTTTTTTCTTTTGTTCTCTTTTTCTTTTGTTTGGATGTGCATTTATTTAGTATTTTGGTTGTTTTTTGAAATTGCTTTTAGATTTGGCATAGGTAAAGCAAGAGTTGAAGTTTCAGTATTTACAGCAATTCTGTTTAAATGTGTGTTTATTACTATTGGTTATTACTACTCAATGTATTTTACACAATACTTACAAATGTGTTTCAAATGGAGTGCCTATTTCATTATATTTTTACTACCTATTTCAGCATTTCTGCACAAAAGACGGTCAAAAAAGAAAGTAAAATCACAGGTATAAAAAAATGAACTACTAATAACACACATAAATACTCCTCTTCATCTGTCGTCATACTTTTGATAAACTCTCTGCTATAAATTTTCATTACTATTTTAGTTTTAGTAACGATATGTCATTGCTTTGTCCGTCGGTTTTTTGCGGTTCTACTACAATGAGGCATAACGTTCCGCATCTTGTGGTCAGTTGCGGACGATTAATCACAGACCACAACAAATATACACTAACTTTTAAATTAAAAACAAAATGGAAAAACAAACCCAAACCCCGCAATTGCCACAAAATGCTGTTAGCAGTAGTCTTTCTGTTTCTTCTGTTAAAAATGCTATTTATCAATATGGATTTTATCCTGCTGCTCACATTTTAAAAGAATTAGAAGAAAATGAAGATTTTGAAAAATGCAAAATATTTAAAGAAGCATTAGACCAAGTTGGCGCTGGTAGAGAATGGTATTTATCAACAAAAACAGAGGATTTTGAAATAAATAAAACTTATAACAATATTTTAAACACTTGTGAAAAGCCTAATTTAATTCATAATAATATGCCTTATTATATTTCTGAATTTAAGCGGTTAGTTTTTCCAGATTACTGCTAACTTGTATATACTCGCTACAAAATAGCGACAATCTACCCGATTTTGGGTGTATAGTCGCTATCAAGTAGCGCATTTGTAACAAATGTAATAATAAATATTTGTTTTACAAATCATCAAACGGACTTTTTATTTGCTGTAAACTTTTGGTACTTACGTGGGTATAAATTTCGGTAGTTTTACTGCTGCTGTGTCCCAATAATTCTTGTATGTATCTCAAATCAGTGCCGCTTTCCAATAAATGAGTGGCATAGCTGTGCCGTAACCAGTGCAAAGTAACTGGTTTTGTTATCTTTACTTTTTTTAGGGCTTGTTTTAAAACCTGTTGTAGGCTCCTGTCGTCATAAGGTTGCCCTTTAATTTTTCCTTCAAACAAAAATGTTTCAGGCTTGTGTAACTTATAATATTCTCGAAGCATTTCTAAAATTTTAGGAGATAA
>NZ_JBIPPD010000204.1:0-5861 GCF_044368625.1 Flavobacterium sp.
AATGGCGATTGCACAAATTCGGAAGCGCCTTTTTTTGACAGGCGATTTAAAAAGCGATTCGGGAAGCAAGGTATTCGATTCTGAATTTAAAGCAGGTTTGGCCAAATATGAAATCCGATACAACCGAAAAGCAGATGGCAAAATTAATGCGGTTTTAGCTAAAGAATTAAGCATTCCTGTGGAAGATCGCATCAAAACAATTATCGTCAATATGGAACGTTGCAGATGGATTGATCCCGAAGTGATGAATTCGAAAGAGCTTATTTCGGTCAATATACCGTCGTATAAACTCCATTATTTGAAGGAAGGAAAGTCGGTTTTAGAATCCAATATTGTGGTAGGTAAAGAGCTCAATAAAACCGTAGTTTTTAGCGGGCAAATGAGTTACATCGTATTCTCGCCGTATTGGAACATTCCTCAAAGCATCATTGAAGAAGAAATCAAACCCGGAATGGATAAAAATCCGAATTATTTAGAAGATAAAAACATGGAATGGAACAACGGAAACGTACGTCAAAAACCTGGTAAAACAAACTCCCTTGGATTGGTAAAGTTCATGTTTCCCAACTCCAACAACATCTATTTGCACGATACACCGGCCAAAAGTTTGTTCGATAAAGAAAGTCGCGCGTTCAGCCACGGTTGTGTTCGCGTGGAAAAAGCCCGAGATTTGGCCATAGCCATTATGGACGATCAAAATAAAATGAGTGCTGCAAAAATTGATGCAGCGATGCAATCTGGAACAGAAATGAATGTTTCCTTAAAGCGAAAAATTCCGGTGTACATCGCTTATTTTACAGCTTCTGCCGATACAGATGGAAACGTCAACTTCTACGAAGATGTGTACAAACGCGACAACCGATTGGCAAAAATGCTTTACACTCAAAAATAAAATAACTGATTTCTACTATACAAAAAGCCGTTTGAATCACTTCAAACGGCTTTTTCTTTTGAATTAATAATCAAAAATTATACAATTGCAAGATCTTTCATGCACTCGTGCATCATTTCGAAAGTACGTTTGATATCGTTATCCAAACCGATTGAAAAACGAATTAGTCCATCGGTTAAACCCATTTCAATTTGCTCTTCCATCGGAATTTCGCTCGAAGTAGACGTTCCCGGAGCACTAAAAAGGGTTTTGTAGAATCCCAAACTCACGGCTAAATATCCTAAGTTGCGTTTTTGCATCAACTCCATCAACTCGTTCGCCTTATCTAAACTTCCCGCATCGATGGTCAGCATCCCGCCAAAACCGTATTCGGGATTAATCATCCCTTTATACAATTCGTGCGAAGGATGGCTTTTCAAACCCGGATAAACGGTTTTTAATCCCAATCCTTCAAATTTTTCGGCGAGATATTGGGCGTTAAAGCTGTGTTGCTTGATTCGTAAATGCAAGGTTCTCAAGTTTTTCATCACACTTGCCGAACGTAAACTGTCCATTGTAGGTCCTAAAAGCATACTCGCACCTGAGTTTACATTTTTCAAGTCATTGATAAATTCTTGCGAAGCACAAACCACTCCACCCACGGTATCACTGCTTCCGTTGATGTATTTGGTCAAACTGTGAATCACAATATCAGCACCAAACTGAACGGGTGCGACAGATAAGGGCGAAAAGGTATTGTCAACTACAAGCTTCAGATTGTGCTTTTTTGCAATTTTTGATAGACCTGCTAAATCAGCCACTTCCAAAAGAGGATTACTCACCGTTTCGCAGTACAAAACTTTGGTAGTAGGAGTGATGGCGGCTTCAACTGCGTCTAATTTTGTAATGTCTACAAAAGTGGTTTTCACGCCGAAACGTGGAGCAAAATTTTTCAAAAAAGCATACGTTCCGCCATAAATCGTTCGGCTGGAAACAATGTGGTCGCCATTTCCACACAATTGCAAAAGAGTAGGAGTGATGGCACCCATTCCCGAAGCGGCAACATTCGCAGTTTCTGTACCTTCCATTGCGGCAAGGGCTTTGTCTAAATACAAATTACTGGGAGAGGAATGTCGGGAGTATAAATAACAACCTTCGGCATTGCCTTCAAAGGTGTCAAACATCGTTTTGGCAGACAAAAAGGTATAGGTGGAAGAGTCTGAAATAGAAGGATTTACGCCTCCAAATTCGCCAAAATATTGAAGATCTTGAATGTTATCTGCGGGATTAAAGTTGTGCATTATTGTGGTGTTTTAATAGTTTAAACTTGTTCAAAGTTGCCATATTATATTTAAAATTTCAACATATAGCATTATATTTAGATTTTTATTCTAAAATTATATAGATTTGTAGTGTATTAAATTATTTCTATTTCAATTTATGGGATTTATCCAATAATTTTTAATTAAAATCGCAACAGAACTAACAAATTACAAATTCCAATGGATGCAATTGATAAAAAACTCGTTACTTATTTGCAACAAGATGCCAAAAAAACAACCAAAGAATTGTCTTTAAAACTCAATCTTTCGGTAACAGCCGTTTATGAACGCATCAAGAAGTTAGAGCGCGAGGGTGTGATTTCAAAATATGTAGCACTTTTGGACAAAAAGAAAATCGACAAAGGTTTTATGGTTATTTGCCAAATCAAATTGGTGCAACATCATGTAGATAGCGTGACCACATTTGAAAAAGAAGTCGTCAAATTAGAAGAAGTTCTCGAATGTTTTCACGTCAGTGGCGATTACGATTATTTTATCAAAATTTACGTCAAAGACATGGAAGCCTACCGCGAATTTATGTTGACCAAATTGACTACTTTAAAACACATTGGAAGCACCCACAGCGTTTTTATGATTGGAGAATTGAAAAATGAAACCAATTTTAAGGTTTAACCTCGTATTAAGATACCTTTTTGTGGAATGAGTCTAACGGAAATGCGATGCAATTACATAACTTGTCCCGATTTATCGGGATGACCAATTAAAAATCACTTTTATAAATATGAAAAATTTCTCAATTCTCACCTTAATTGCCATTTTTACATTATCATGTAACTGCAAAAAAAATACAACTCAAAATGCAACTCAAAATACAACTCAAAATATCAATCGCGTATGGATGTTAGTCGAATTTAAAGCCTACAAAAAGGAATTTTTAGTAGCTCAAAATGCGTTTCTAAACCTTACCGATGCGGAACGTGCTTCTTCAAAAATGGGTTGCAATGCATTGTCTTTCTCGTATTTGGTAAAAGAGGGAACCTCGATCGAGTTTTCGCAGGGTATTGCTACAAAAATGTATTGCCAAGAAAGCATGCAACTCGAAGATGATTTTTTAAAAGACATTTTGAAAATGAAGCACTTCAAAGCAGAAGGCCATTCCCTAATACTTACTTCTGATGATGGCGAAAAAATGGTTTTTATTGCCCAAGATTGGGATTAAATTTTTTAGGGTAAGTGGAATGGGATACTTCAGATTTTTCGAATTTGAATTTTGAATTTGAATTTGCCATTAAAATTGAAATTGAATTTGTAATTTTGCAAGACGAGTATTAAACACACAAAAAAAATATATCATGAGTTCATTTGACGTAGTCATTATAGGTTCAGGTCCAGGCGGATATGTAGCGGCCATCCGTTGTGCACAATTGGGTTTTACAACAGCAATTATCGAAAAATATCCTACTCTAGGCGGTACGTGCTTAAATGTGGGATGTATTCCATCGAAAGCCATGTTGGCTTCTTCGCATCATTATGCCGAAATCAAACATTTTGCCGATCACGGAATTGAAATTTCAGGTGATGTAAAAGTAAATTTGCAAAAGATGATCGACAGAAAGCAAGCTGTTGTAGATCAAACCAGTGGTGGTGTCAAATTTTTAATGGACAAAAACAAAGTGACCGTTTTTGAAGGCTTGGGTTCTTTTGAAGATGCCACGCACGTGAAAATTACTAAAAACGACGGTTCAACTGAAATCATTGAAGGAAAAAATATCATTATTGCAACCGGTTCCAAGCCTGCCAATTTACCTTTTATTAAATTGGACAAAGAACGAGTGATGACTTCTACCGAGGCTTTAAAGCTGCCTGAAGTTCCCAAACACCTTATTGTTATTGGTGGTGGCGTAATCGGAATTGAGTTGGGTCAAGTTTACTTGCGATTGGGTGCTCAAGTTTCGGTAGTGGAATACTTAGACCGAATTATCCCGGGAATGGACAGCTCATTGTCTAAAGAATTGACCAAAGTGTTGAAGAAACAAGGCATGAAATTTTACGTTTCGCACAAAGTACAATCGGTGGAACGAAACGGAGACGAAGTTACGGTAAAAGCCGAAAATGCCAAAGGCGAAATCATTTCGTTAGAAGGCGATTATGCGTTGGTTTCTGTGGGTAGAAAACCCTTTACCGCAGGATTAGAAGCCGAAAAAGCTGGTGTCAAAATCACCGATAGAGGTATGGTGGAAGTCAACGATCATTTGCAAACCAATGTTTCAAATATTTATGCCATTGGCGACGTGGTTCGTGGCGCAATGTTGGCACACAAAGCCGAAGAAGAAGGCGTTATGGTTGCCGAAATTATCGCAGGTCAAAAACCACATATTGATTACAATTTGATACCAGGTGTTGTGTACACTTGGCCAGAAGTTGCCGCTGTCGGGAAAACCGAAGAGCAATTAAAAGAAGCCGGCGTTGCATTTAAAGCAGGAAGTTTTCCGTTCAAAGCTTTAGGAAGAGCGAGAGCCGGAGGAGATTTGGATGGTTTTGTCAAAATTTTAGCCGACGCCAAAACAGATGAGGTTTTGGGCGTTCACATGATTGGAGCCCGTTGTGCCGATTTAATTGCAGAAGCCGTTACCGCAATGGAATTTAAGGCTTCTGCCGAAGATATTTCTCGCATGAGTCATGCACATCCTACTTTTGCCGAAGCCATGAAAGAAGCGGCATTGGCTGCTACGGATAACAGAGCGTTGCACGTTTAACACTTTTGAACGTATAAAATTTAAAAATCCAAATTCTAAACCTTAAGTGTTCAGAGTTTGGATTTTTTTTAGTTTTTACATTGCTTTACTGAAGCTCCGTGACTTCTTATTCCTTATTTTGTTTGCATTTTTTGTATCCAAAATAGCCAAGAAATCCAATAAGAAGTAGGGGTCAGATTGAAATTATAGATGGAAGGATACCTTCCAGCGTGAACCAACCCGTTTTCAAGCTGTCTAAAATTTGCAAACCAATATTGGGTCGGTAAAAGGCAATGCTCTTTTCATTGGCAACCATTTCTTGCACAATGCGTTCGTCTTGATAAATGTGTAAAGTAAAGGTACTGGGCTCTGTTTGCATGCAATAATGACAACGAAAACTAAAGCGGTGTACACTAATGTAAGAGGCATTTTCATAAAATTGGTTTTTGGTTGATGATACGTTGGGAGTACATTTTTCGTTTCAAATAAATAAAAGGCAAAAGGTTACTACTTTTTGAATCAATACAAAACATTATGCCATTTAATTTCGTTTGAAACTTTACTATTCATTTTGATTTTGCTTACTACTGGTTTTCGATACAATTTTGTTCTTCTTGTAAAAAACGAGGTGAACAAAATCACTCGAAGTAACAATTGAACCCATCTTGTATGCTATATCCGAATGGTCTTTCTTCCGTCACTTCGAGTGATTTTCAGCAAAGAAAAATGCTAAGTTTTATTGCTGAAAATAGCATCGAGAAGCCATAAACTAATCCTATAAATATTTACTAAAATTTTATTGAAATAATATATAATTACTAAAAATTGGTACTACTTTGTTATTAATAAATAGCTACTTTTTTAACGTTTTTATAATCAAATAAATATTATATTTTAAGTCCGAATTTTAATTTTACTATTGCTTAATTAATTGAACTTGAGTAATATATGAATAAAAGTGTACGAAACCCT
>NZ_JBIPPD010000205.1:0-5856 GCF_044368625.1 Flavobacterium sp.
TTTCCATTTATTTGAAGTGATTTCAACAGATAAACTATGCAAATTCTCAATTATCCCATCTTTTGAATTTGGAACTTTCATTCCAATAATTTTTTTCAAGTTTTGGTCAACAAATACTTTTTTATCTTGGAGATTTTTAATTTCTTCCTTCTTTTTCAAAAAGTCTATTTCATTGTTTTTTTCTTGTTCTAAAAGTTCTAACTCATATTTTTGTTCGAGTTTTAAATTTTTAGCAATAGTTTTTGAATTATCAACACGTTGGTATTTTGTAGCGTGTCTATTTCCATATACTTTATTAGAAATTAGCCTTCCTGTATCTCTACCAAGTTGACCTTTTAATGAATTGAAAAATCCCATTTAATTTAGTTTTGTTGAAATTAATAATATGAGTTGCGAAGCAACTCATATTATATTTTTATTTTCCCGAAGCAGTTAATGTAATTGAATCGTCAGCAAGTTTTGAATCGTCTGGCGATGCAACTTGAATGCGAATTCCAAATTCTTCCAAGATTTTTTTCTCAAAATTTCCAACAAGCATTTTACCGTTTATTTTTACTTCACCACCTTTTGCATCCTCTTTTCTGATTGAAGCTAAAGTTGCATCATCGTCAGCGAATTTTTTACCTACATAAACTCTCAATGTAGAGCCATATTCTTCTTTAAAATTTGCTTTTAAAGTTTTAACTTTCATTTTTCCCGAGATTGATAAATCTGCCATAATTTAATTTTTAGTTGTTATTTGATAATTTATAATTTCATTCTTTTTGCATCGCCTAATGTTATATCATCGGCTAATAATTTTTTGTTTTCGATGTCTGCAATTTGCACAACAATTCCAAAGTTTTCTAAAAACAGATTTTCAACTTCTAAAACTTTTTGAGTTGCTTTAATTTTCATTTTGCTAGAATCAAAGTTTACAGAAGTTTGAGTAGTTCTTTGGTCTAAAGTTTTCAAAGTCATTCTTCCATCGTCTGCAAGTTTTTTACCTTTATAAACTCTTAGCGAAAGTCCGAATTTGTTTTTAAATTGTTTAGTTAAATCAGTTACTTTCATCGTACTTTCTACTTCAAATTCTGATGAAGTAAATGAATCTTTAATTTGATTAAAAATTTTCATATTTCTATTTGTTTATTTTTCTCGGTTTAATTTTTCAAAATTAAATGTTCAAATTTGAAATACTTTACGGTTTTCCTCATTTGGTTAATTTATTTTCTAAAATTCTATTTTTAAGTTGGAGTTGTTTTGGATTTCTGTCGCTCGAAACTGACGCACAACGTTCCCAGGCTTTGCGAGGTTGCGGACTAAAGAAGCCGAAACTTTCGGTTAAACACTGAACTCAAAGATACAAAACCAACTTTAAATTAAGCCCAAAACCCGCAATCTTGCAAAACCTGTGTTAGGCACAGTGTTTTTTATTTATTCCAATATTTGTTTTAAAATTTCAAAGCGATTAATTCTATTTGATTTTTGGTTTGTTCCTTCTTTAGATTTCGATTTATATTCATTTATGATTGAAATATATTTCTCAAAATGTTGGTTTAAGAATAAATCTAGATCATAATTATCAATGAAATTTCTATATTTATCAATCTGATTATCGGTTAAAGAATTACCTGAAATTATGATACTATAAATAAAATTAAACAATGTGTAAAGATGCACTTTACCATTTAGGAATGATTTTCTATGATCATTACCGTCAATAATTTTATTTATGTTTTCAGTTATTTCAATAAATATTTCTTTATCCTTTTCCCTATTTGGATATTCTTCATTAAATAATTCATAAATTCTATTAATATTTTTTGATGTAATTTCTTCATCAATGCCAAGTTTCATAAAAGTCAAAAGATTGCTTACAAAAGTGATGTCTCTCATTCTTCTTCTGTCTGCCAATCCGAATAATTTATTATCTTCCCAAAATGCAAGTTCAGAAAGTTCAGAAGCAAGTAACATAAATTCGCCTTCGAATTCTGCATTTCTTAATTCTTGAGGATTTAAAGTCATATTTCCACTATTTAAGCGTAAAAACATTTGAACAATTTTCTCTCTTTCAACAGGCGTTCTTACAATTCTAATAGAGAATACATAAGACCAAATTGCTTGTTTGTGTTTATCATCAAGATTGGAAAATGTTCGATTTTTTATTTCAGAAAATATATCAATTTCAGAGTCTAATGAAGCTTCTTTTAATTTATATTTATTTTGAATAAATTGAAAAATAGCTCCGGTTCTCTGTTGCCCATCAACAATTGAATATTTTGTATCACCGGTTTCAGAATTTGTACCGGTGTTCCATAAATATATTTCAGGAATAGGAGATCCAATTAAAATTGTTTCAATTAATTTTATTTGATTTTTTTCTAACCATACATAGTTTCTTTGAAATGAATTATCTACTTCAATCAACCCTTTGGTGTGAAGATCAAATAACCATTTAGTACTTTGTGGCTGTATATCAATTTGTTCAATTAGCTTCATTTAAATTTTCTTTTAATTTTTTTATTCCATTTAGGTGGTAAGATTCTACTGATTCCCAATTTGCATAAATTCTATAATTTACATCGCAATATATTTTATATTCTAATTGTAATTGAGTTTTAAAATCAGATAATTTTCTTTGCCAATTCTTTAAATCTTCATTTTCAAAATGAGGATCATCATCTTTTACACTAATGAATTTTCTGAATATGTTAGATGTCATATTTGAATAATTGTTTATTTTTTGATTCTGTGAAATTTCATAAAATGCAGACCAAAAATAAGTATAAAGTTCATTTGAAACCAAAACTATATCAAAATCTGAAGTTTCATTAAATTCTTTAAAATCTTTGTTAGGTGAAAAACTAAATTTAGTTTTTGCACTTCCGATAATCGAGATGTTATGAAAATGAATATTTAATTTTGAAGAAATGAATTTTTTAAATTTATCATAATATAGTAATGGATCTTCATCAACAATATTGTTTGTAAAATACCATACGTCTTGACCTAAAAGATATTTATCATAAATTTCTTTTTCAGTATTACCTTTTATAAATGTTGTTATTTCTTCTATTGTCATATTTATCTATTTCTGCGGTAACATTGTGCCTAACGTTTCGCAGCTACAAGACGAACGGAGGTAAGCAAGCCGTTTGTCTTCCGAGTTGCCGAATGTATCCAAATACAAAACAATTAAAAAATTAATAACAAATGCCCGTTTGTCTTGTAACTGCTGTTGTAGGCTGTGGCGGGTTTTAAAACTTAAAACTATGTTTAGAATAAGAAAAGAACCTAAAGGACACATTGTTGAATACAAAACTTATAAATGGACTTTATTTGGTTTGAAAGAAGTTTGGAAGCCTTATGTTTTGACAAGCGGAATGGATTGTGCTTGGCATCACTCTACAACTGAATTTGCAGTTATGAATTTTAAAAAACAGGTGTATTGGGAATTATTGGATAACACTGAATTTTCAATTGAAAACGAATCGTAGCCATTGCCTACAACGGTTTGGCGCTTGGCGAAGAAGCGGATTTCGAAGCACTAAACTGTCTGCCACCACTGAACTTGATTCGAAGCACAAAGTTTCATTTAAGCACTGAACCCGCTTTTTTGCCAAACGCCTGTTATGCCTCGTTTTTCTTTTCAATCAAGTTGTCTTTTAGTTGTCCGAGGACTTCTTGAACAAATTCTTTTCCTTTTGCAACACCATTGTTTCCGCCCATTGCGTCATAAACAATGTATGAATTGTCAATTGATTCAGTAATTAATTCGCTTGTCATTTCTTCAATTTTAATGTCTGCGATTTCTTGGGCTTTGGGTTTAAGTTTGTTTGTCAACCTACAGACCAAATACATAGTAACGTGAAATTTTATGTCACCAATTTGAGGTCTTGTTAGCTTTGGACTACTGTGTGCTTTAAGGGCGGACTCAACTGTCTGATGAATATGAATAACTTTGTAATATAATTCTATAGGTAGTGAAGTATTAAAAATTCCTTCATAGTCCAAGTTGTTTTTAATAATTGTTGATGGTCTTGCTCTTGCATAGTCAGGCTTTTGCTGTAAAACAGCCATTACAATTTGGGCTAAATATGGAATGCTAACTATCTTATTAATTGGTCGAAGCTGATTTTTATGATAATTTTTACGTCTGTCATAATAATAGCCTTTTGCTAGTAAAAAGTCTTCAATGTCCCTATGTATTGGGTCAGTTGCTCTAAGTGATGCAGGAGGTATGTTTGTCTGGCTGTTAGTGGCTTTAATTACCTTTAATCTGCTTTTTTCATCTTTGGTTTTTACAACCCTCAACAAGACGTTTCTTTTCTCAATTTCGACTTTATTTATTCTGAAGTAATTGTAAATCTCAAATGAAGTCTGAAGTCCATTAACAATTTGTGGTTCCTCTATCTGTAAAATCTTGCTTGAAAATGAAGCATCAGATGCAGTAATAGTCACTCCGTTGTTGAGCCACCAAAAGTCTTCGCTGGGTGAACTCGTCATTAATGTTTCCTTTATTCCTGAATTAACTTCAACGTTACCTTGATAGTCTCGTATGTTTGAATCGAAAAAGTATTTAATTAAGTCTCCGTTATCGTCTGCTATAAAGTCAAAATAATTTTTCAAAGGAGCGATTGCAATATATCCTCCATCTTGGGTTGATATTGGATTATCAAGTAGTGTAATACCTTTAGTTTTGATTTGCTCTCGTCTTGATAATTCAATTAATGCACTGGCAGTCAGAAACTCAAAATTAAGTTCGGCTTTGTCAAAATGTTTGTTTATTATTTCTCTAAGATTTTCAACTTTTCTTTTAACATTATCGTGAACTTCTGCCCCCTTGGAAGCATAGAAATAGTGAAATTTTAAAATTGGGAATTTTGAAGCAAGATGCAAATATTGTTTTCTGAAAACTTCTCTATTTACGAGTAAATCAGTATTATAAACAGTTCTTAATGAGTCAGAAGTCTTTGTAAAATCAAATAAATCATTTGCTGATGAAACACATTTTTCGATAGGAGTCTCGCCAAAACCGTTGGTGTTTTTTGATTGGATAATAAAAACATCAATGATTGAATTTCTTTTGCCATCAAGCAAGTCAGAATCTCTTTGAATAAGTTCTGTATTAACAAAAGTGTAAATAGAATCAATTCCACCGTCACCACCATTGTCAACTATTCCTTCCTCTAATTCGTCATAGGAAAGTTCAAAATTCTTCAAAACTTGTTCTGTCACAAATAAGTGAAAATAGTCGTCCTCTTTTAATGTTGAGTCGAGTGTCGCTTTTTGTTGTTCGAGCAACGTGTTTAAAATAATCTGTTGATTTGTTGTCATATTCTATGTCGTCTTTTAAAATGAGGCATAACGTTCCGCAGCTACACGATGCCAGCCTATGCAGTTGCGTTGATTCGGCTGGTATTGTGTAACTGCTGTTAGTAGCAGGACGGATATTAAAGATAAATTAATTTATAAAAATAAAACAAAATGAAATTAGAAAAAATAGAATACAAATTAGCAAATGGATGTAATCAATTTAATTTGGTTAACGAACATAATTTAATAGTAGGTGTTGTCGCTGGATTCTCAAATGATGAAAATTTAAAACACGCAACCGTTTTAGAAAATTCTTTTCAATTATTAGAAGCCTTGCAGGATTTAGTAAGGTTTTGCAAAGAAAATAATGTAGGTGCAGAATTAGAGTTTGCAGAAGAAGTTCTTATGAATGCAAATGCGTAGTCTTGCTACTAACGTTTCGCAGCTACAAGACGAACGGAGGTAAGCAAGCCGTTTGTCTTCCGAGTTGCCGAATGTATCCAAATACAAAACAATTAAAAAATTAATAACAAATGCCCGTTTGTCTTGTAACTGCTG
>NZ_JBIPPD010000206.1:0-5818 GCF_044368625.1 Flavobacterium sp.
ATAATGAAGGATAGGGATACCATTTTCGAATTTTCTGAAATCCAGAAAGCCAAAAAAATAAATGGAAAACTTATAGTAAGCACAAAAGATTCTATTTATTGGAGAGTAAAAGTACTTCGTTTAGAGCCCAATGGGATTCGGGTTCAAGATTTTTATGCCGATACGGATTTGAAAATATTTCATTCTTTGACAATAAAAAAATCAGAAGCAATCCAAGAACTTAACTCAAGTTATTTGGTAAAACCATCAAGAAGGGAATTCGTTAAAATTCTCAAAATTGAAGATTTGGGAAAGAGTACTATGTTTATGAGGTACCACTCGAAGTAGTTTCAAATATAAATGCATCGGCATAAGCTGAACAAAAAAAACCGATGCCAATTTGAAAGAGTTTCGAACCTCCAACCACTCCCGATAAAAATGGGGATGCTCGGAACTTAAAAAACAAAAAAAAACTCCAACATTTCTGTTGAAGTTTTGGTGGGCGATGAGGGGTTCGAACCCCCGACCCCCTCGGTGTAAACGAGGTGCTCTGAACCAGCTGAGCTAATCGCCCTTGTTTCACAACTTGGTTTCCTTCGTTGCGAGTGCAAATATACAACTCCATTTGGATTTTGCAACCGCTTTTTAATAAAAAATTACTCTTTTTTTATACTTGACAAAACAGCTTTATCACTGTAATTGATTACTTCAAGTGTAATCGGTTCATTTTTAGAATTTTTACCTTCAATAACGTATAGTTTTCCGCCTTTTTGGGGGATATTACTTTTACTAAAAATTACATCGCCGTAGGTCAATGTCTTTCGAATATCACTTGTGTCAACCCATTTTTGAGTCAGTTGTTCTTTGGATTCGGTCGAATAATGAAAAGGTTTTGACCTCAAATCTTTTAAAACACGTGCATTTGGAAAATAGCTGCATTTCATGTCTTTGCCGTTTAAAAACATAAACAAAAAGACCATTCCTATGATCATTCCCATTGAATAATAGGCAAATCGCTGATAAAATTTCATGAATTTATTTTTTGCAAAGTTACACTAAAGAAACTTTAAAAAACAATTAAATTAATATCACTATTTGGTAATCCAAACCATTCCCCAATAGCTTTGTTGGTCAAAATACCGTGGTAAAAATACACGCCATTTTTAAGTCCATTATCGCAACGGATCGCACTCTCGAGTCCGCCATCCTCAGCAATTTGCAAAAGATAGGGCGTGAGAATGTTACTGATGGAAAGCGATGCGGTTTTGGAATACCGAGAAGGAATATTTGGCACGCAATAATGAATCACATTGTGTTTTACAAACGTAGGATTTTGATGATTGGTAACTTCAGAAGTTTCAAAGCAACCGCCTGTATCAATACTGACGTCAACGATTACGGCGCCACTTTTCATGTGTTCGACCATCGTTTCACTCACAATAACAGGACAGCGTTCTTTTCCATGCATGGCCCCAATAGCTACATCGCAACGACGAAGTGCTTTCAATAATATTTTGGGTTGGATAGTTGAGGTGAAAATACGTTGATTCAGTCGGTTTTGTAAACGCCTCAGCTTGGTTATAGAATTATCAAAAACTTTGACACTTGCTCCAATTCCGAGAGCTGTTTTTGCTGCAAATTCGCCTACCGTTCCCGCCCCAATGATTACCACTTCTGTCGGCGGAACGCCTGTAATGTTTCCTAAAAGCAAGCCTTTTCCGTTCTCGCTGTTGATCATTAGTTCGGATGCGATAAGTACAGATGCCGTACCTGCAATTTCGCTGAGCGATTTTACAGCGGGATACGTTCCTTCTTCGTCCTTAATGAATTCAAAAGCCAATGCTGTTATTTTCTTTTTCCGAAGTGCTTCAAAATAATCGGCTTGTCTGGTTTTGAGTTGAATAGCAGAAATCAGAATCGTTTGTGGATGGAGTAATTCAATTTCAGAAAGGGTAGGAGGTTCTACTTTTAAAATTATCGGACAACCGTACACTTTTTTGGTATCCTTTGTGATTTCAGCACCAGCATTACTGTATTCTTTATCGCTGTAACTCGAACTTTCACCCGCTCCGGATTCGATCATCACTCGATGCCCGTGGTAGACTAGCGAATTTACGGCATCAGGTGTCAAACAAATTCGGCGTTCTTGGAAACAGGTTTCCTTCGGAATTCCAATAAAAAGTTCACTTTTATGACGTTGCATTTCTAGTTTTTCTTCCTGAGGAATAAGTTGTTGCTTGGTAAAAGGAGTAATGGCCATAAAAATAAATTAATAATGCCCGAATTTACAAAAAATGAAAATCATTCTTTAAAAAATTGAGGAAAAAAACAGTACCATTATAGATTTGAAAACACCAATTTTCTATTTCCGTCGGATAGTTTTGTTAAATTAATTACGGAATAATGTTCGGGAAGCAAAGATGGGATTTTTTCGGCCCATTCGATAAAACTCCATGCCTGCGAGTGTAGATATTCATCCATACCCATATCATAAGCTTCACCTTCATTTTTAAGTCGGTACACGTCAAAATGATAAATCAATTCCCCAGATGCCGTTTCGTATTCGTTTACCAAAGAAAAGGTCGGACTACTGGTTGCTTCAGTAACTCCAAGAACATCGCAGAGGGCTTTAATAAATGTAGTTTTACCTACACCCATTTCGCCATTAAATAAAATTACTTTGTGCGGATTGGCTTCTAAAACCGATTGAGCAGCTTGATGTATAGCATCAATTGAGAACGATAATTCCATTGTATATCAATAATATAGTATTATTATTTTGGTTGAAAAACTAAAAAAGGAACAATCATTTCTTCCAATGAAATTCCGCCGTGTTGGTACGTGTTTCGGTAATAACTTGCGTAATGATTGTAGTTATTTACGTACGCGAGAAACAAATCATTTTTTGCAAAAATATACGAACTACTCATGTTAATAGTTGGCAAGCCAATTGATTTTGGATCCTTAACCGCATACACATCTCGATCTTCGTAGGTCAAACTTCTTCCTGTTTTGTAACGTAAATTCAAACTGGTATTTTTGTCGCCAATCACTTTTGAAGGATTTTTGACGTTAATTGTGCCGTGATCGGTGGTTATAATCAGTTTGAAGTTTAGTTTCTGTGCTTGTTGAATGATCTCCAAAAGTGGTGAATTTTTGAACCAACTCAATGTCAACGAACGGTAGGCTTTATCGTCTGAAGCCAATTCTTTAACCACGTCCATTTCGGTTTTTGCATGGGATAGCATGTCGACAAAATTATAAACTACACTTACCAAATCGTTATTTTTCAGTGATTTGAAATTTTCAGCCAGTTTTTTTCCAGCCGCTAAATTGGTGATTTTGAAGTAATCTTGCTTAATGTTCATTCCCAAACGTTTTAGATGTTCGGTCAGGAATTCGGCTTCAAATAAGTTTTTTCCGCCTTCGTCGACATCGTTTTTCCAGTATTGTGGAAATTTTCTCTCCATTTCAATTGGCAAAAGTCCTGAAAACAAGGCATTTCGTGCATACTGAGTTGCTGTTGGCAAAATGGCATAATACGGTACTTCTTTTTCCAATTTATAGTGGTTATTCACCACACTTTCAAATACTTTCCATTGATCGTAGCGCAAATTATCAATTACAACAAATAAAACGGGTTTTTCTTTTTTGACCAATTCAGGAACGACTAATTCGCGAAAAAGCGTATGCGACATTATAGGTTTGTCCATTTTTGGGTCGAACCAATCTTCATAATTTCGTTCTATAAACTTACCGAATTGCGAATTTGCTTCGACTTTTTGAGATTCTAAAATAGAAATCATACTTGGATCGTCGATATTTTCAAGTTCGATTTCCCAATAAATTAATTTTTTATACAAATCTGCCCAATCTTCAAATGAGTTCACCATAGATAAGTCCATTGCAATCTTGCGAAACTCTTTTTGATAATCAAGGGATGTTTTTTCAGAAATAAGTCGGGAGTGATCTAAATTCTTTTTCAAACTCAATAAAATCTGGTTTGGATTTACGGGTTTAATCAAATAATCGGCAATTTTAGAACCAATCGCTTCCTCCATGATAAACTCTTCCTCACTTTTAGTAATCATGATTACTGGAGTAGAAGATTTTTTTTCCTTGATCTCCTGCAATGTTTCCAGACCGTTCATTCCGGGCATGTTTTCGTCCAAAAATACAATGTCAAAGTTGCCTTCTTCGAAAATATCAACTGCATCGCGACCGTTATTACAGGTAGTTACGGCGTAATTTTTTTTCTCTAAAAACAAAATATGGGGTTTGAGTAAATCAATTTCGTCGTCAACCCAAAGTATTTTTATCTGATTCATTTTATTTTTATTTTAAGCACTAAAGTTATGCAAATTACTGTTTCTTGGCTGGACTATTTCTTAATATTATTGTAAACTTTCTTGTTGAATAAACACTGTTGCGTTGCATTATGCCGCGTTAGGGATTTTAACGGAGCTCTCCCCATCTTCCGAAAGTTTCTTTGCGAAGCTGGATTTTAATGTTGATAACCGGATTTTGAATCAAGTCCAGGATGGGGAAGCGGGAGTGGAAGCCCGACCCGACTGGGAGAAGTGGATTTAAAAAAGTTAGTTTAAGCGTAAGAAAACGGGTTTGAGCTGCAAATGGGAGGGTAACGCCCAAATGAATATACTACTGCAAAAAAAACTCCCTAAAGCGGGAGTTGTAAACGTTTAATTTTTATTCTTGCATGGTGTGGTACACGTTTTGAACATCGTCGTCTTCTTCGATTTTTTCTAATAATTTTTCCACATCCGCGATTTGGGCTTCGGTCAGCTCCTTGGTTATTTGCGGAATTCGCTCAAAACCAGAAGATAAAATTTCGATATTTCTGTTTTCCAGTTCTTTTTGAATTGCGCCAAAACTTCCAAAAGGAGCGTAAATTAAAACGCCGTCTTCATCGTCTTTAAAAATTTCTTCGGCACCAAAATCAATGAATTCCAATTCCATTTCCTCTACGTCAATTCCAGCGGCGGGAATGCGGAAATTGCAGGTGTGGTCGAACATGAATTCAACGGAGCCTTGGGTTCCCATTGTGCCATTGCATTTGTTGAAATAGCTTCGGATATTGGCTACGGTACGGTTGTTATTGTCGGTTGCTGTTTCAATCAAAAGGGCAATTCCGTGTGGGGCATAGCCTTCAAACAGCACTTCTTTGTAGTTGGCAGTATCTTTATCGGTTGCTTTTTTAATGGCACGTTCGACATTTTCTTTGGGCATATTGGCCGCTTTTGCATTTTGAATTACGGCACGAAGACGCGAATTGGCTTCAGGATTTGGGCCTCCTTCTTTAACTGCCATTACAATATCTTTTCCGATTCTGGTAAATGCTTTAGCCATTGCCGACCAACGTTTCATTTTTCTACCTTTTCTAAATTCAAAAGCTCTTCCCATTTCTTACAATAATTTTAGTGCTGCAAAAATAAAACATCCGAAAGTGAAATCAAGTTTTTTTTTAAAAAATTCCTGCTTTAAACGGTATTTAAAATCAAGCGTACTTCTGTATTCCCATTTTCTGAATAAAATTCAATAAATCCGTTGTGGAGTAGGGCCATTTCTTTTGCAATTTTCAATCCAAATCCGATGTGCGAATCTTCTTCAGTGGTTGTTGAGTTTAAATAGTACACAATTGCCTTTAATTTTTCATCGCTTAAAATTATTCCTACACTACAAATTGAAATGCATAATTGCTCTTGGCTAACGCTACTTAAAATTTTTATTATTGAGTTCTTTTTTGAAAATTTTATCGAATTGGTAAGTAAATTATTAAGAATAACAGCTATAATATCATTATCTACAAAAACTATTTTAT
>NZ_JBIPPD010000039.1:0-19571 GCF_044368625.1 Flavobacterium sp.
AACGAGTTTGTTTATAAGCTAAATCGCAGATATTTTGGTGAGAAAATCTTCGATAGACTAGTGATAGCAAGTATTACAGGAGTATGATTAAAAACGGATATGCATATTTCATTTTAGGATTTTCAAAAATAATTATTTTAAACGCACTTTCACTATCTTTAGCTTTCCAAAAAAGTTAAAAACGATGAAAAAAGTTATTTTTTATTTTTCGCTCAGCCTGCTAATTTTTTCTTGCAGTAACAAACAGAAACGCACCGAAGCAACTGATTTAAATGCCAAGTTTGACCGATACAAAGCACAGTTTGTAGAAGAATTGTGGAAGCTAAATCCCGAGTGGGCTTCCAGTCAAGGTTATCATAAGTACGACAGTATTCTGCTGATTCCTACTGCTGAAAATGACCGTGTTCAAATCGAATTTGCAGAAAATCAATTGGATTCACTTCAAAATTATCCCTTAAATCAACTTTCGGATACTAATAAAACGGATCTTCAAATGATGCAAAATTTGATGAACAGCTTTTTATTTTCGATAAACGAACTGAAGTCGGGAACGTGGAATCCAGCTCAATATAATGTGTGTGGCGTTTTTGCAGAAATAATTAATGGAAATTACGATTCGCTCGAAAACAGATTGCGCGATTTTGATGTAAAAATGAACAATATTCCCGCTTATTATGAGGCTGCCAAACGAAACTTAAAAAATCCAACAATTGAACATACTCAATTGGCTATTGCCCAAAATTTAGGTGGATTATCTGTTTTTAAAGACGAATTGAATGTGGCGCTTTCCAACTGCAATTGGTCGACCGAAAAGAAGCAAGCGATCTTGGAACGAGCAGCTCTTTCCATTAAAACTATTGAAAATTATGTCGATTTTTTGAAGAAAATGCCCAACAAATCGCCGCGTTCTTTTCGATTGGGAAAAGAATTGTATGCTAAAAAGTTTGATCTAGACCTTCAATCAGGTTTTTCTGCCGACGAAGTGTATCAAAAGGCTATTTCTGAAAAAGAAATTTTGCACAGAAAAATGTTTACTCTAGCGGATAAATTATGGAACAAATATTTCGCTCAAAGTCCAAAACCAATCGACAAATTAGATTTAATTAGACAAGTAATTGATAAAATTTCGCTCCAACATACGACACCCGATAAGTTTCAGTCGGAAATTGAAAAGCAAATTCCCGAATTAGTAGCTTTTGTAAAAGAGAAAGATTTGCTGTACATCGATCCCTCTAAACCCTTGGTGGTTCGAAAAGAACCGGATTATATGGCTGGAGTGGCTGGAGCTTCTATATCGGCACCTGGACCGTATGATAAAAATGCCAATACTTATTATAATGTAGGAAGTTTATCAGGTTGGTCAAAAGAAGATTCGGAAAGTTATTTGCGGGAATACAACGATTATATTTTACAAATATTAAACATCCACGAAGCAATTCCGGGACATTACACCCAATTGGTGTATGCCAATCAATCGCCAAGTATCATCAAATCGATTTTAGGAAACGGAGCAATGATTGAAGGTTGGGCGGTATATACCGAAAAAATGATGCTGGAAAGTGGCTACAAAAATTCGGATGAAATGTGGTTGATGTACTACAAATGGAATTTGAGAACGGTTTGCAATACCATTTTGGACAACAGTGTTCACACTCGAAACATGACCAAAGACCAAGCACTCTCGTTGCTTACCAAAGAAGCTTTTCAGCAAAACGCCGAAGCCGAAGGTAAGTGGAAACGGGCAACACTGTCGCAAGTGCAATTGTGTTCCTATTTTACAGGCTATATCGAGATTTGTGCGTTACGCGAAGCGCTAAAAAAGAAGCAAGGAAGTCAATTCAATTTGAAACAATTTCATGAAAAATTCTTGAGCTACGGAAGCGCTCCCGTAAAACACATCAAAGAACTGATGCTTAAGTAAAAAAGTAAAAGTCCTAAATAATCGTTGCAGATTATTTAGGACTTTTTATTTATAGTAATTCCTCTTTATTTGTTATTCTCAAGCACATAATCCAACACTTTTCGCATCAAATGAACACGGTCTTTCCCGCTTACATTGTGTTGGTGCATCGGATACGGGAAAAAATCCACTTGCTTTTCTGCTTCTATAAACTTTTTCACTAAAGCCAAATTGTGTTGCATTACCACAACATCATCAGAAGTTCCGTGAATCAGGAGTAGTTTTCCTTTTAAATTTTTTACATAATTCAATGTATTGGCTTCGTCAAAACCCTTTTGGTTTTCAGCCGGTGTATCCATATAACGTTCGCCATACATTGCTTCATAATACTTCCAGTCGGTTACGGGACCTCCTGCAATTCCGGTGGTAAAAGTACCGGGTTGTCGCAACATCAAGGATGTAGTCATGAATCCGCCGTAACTCCAGCCGTGAACAGCCAGTCGACTTGCATCTACATAAGGTAAGGTTTTTAAATAATCCACACCTTTCATTTGGTCGTCCATTTCATTAACGCCTAAACGTCCGTGAATGATACTTTCAAATGCAAATCCACGGTTATCAGATCCGCGATTGTCTACAGTAAAAACCAAATAACCTTGTTCGGCCATCCAATACATCCACAAACTGGCGCCATCCAAATACGAATTCGTAATTAATTGGGCATGTGGTCCACCATAAACATACACCAAAACCGGGTATTTTTTGGTAGCATCAAAATTAGAAGGTTTAATCAGTCGCGTTACCAAATCCGTAGTTCCATCGGCAGCTTTAATGGTTTTGATTTCAGACGTTCCCATCTGATAATCCTTGTATTTATTTGTGCTTTCTACCCAAACGGTTTCATTTAATTTGGAGTCGACCAATACTGATTTTGATGGAGTGTTGTGGTTGGAATATTCATCAAAAAAATAACTTCCATCATGATTTACAGCAACCGTATGGGTTCCATCGGTTTTGGTGAGCAAAGTTTGTTTGCCCTTTAAATCTACTTTGTAGGCCAAGCTGTTCATTCCGTTCGGTCCTGTGGCTTTAAAATAAATTTCAGTTCCTGCTGTATTACTTCCTAAAATAGATTGTGTTACAAATTTATTAGCTGTGAGTTGCTTGATTAATTTTCCTTCGATAGAGTAGAAGTACAGGTTTTGAAAACCGTCTTTTTCGCTAAACCATACAAAATTGTTGCTGGTTTTGCTCGGAAAAAAAGCAGGATGTTCGGGTTCCACCCATCGGTCGTTTTTCTCGTTGAGTAAGGTTCGAACAAATGCACCTGTTTGAGCATTGTACAAATTCAAAGACATATTATTCTGTTCCCGATTTACTTCGGCAATCAACACAAATTTTTCGTCGGGCGTCCAAGACAAATTGGTTAAATAAGCGTCAACGGCTCCTCTGGGTGTGATGAAAACCGTTTGCTTTGAAGCCAAATTGTAAATCCCCACTCGTGGTTTTTCGCTTTTCTGACCAATCATTGGATATTTGATATTGACCAGCTTTCCCGGCGTTTGGTTTATGTCTAAAAGAGGATAATCGGCCACTTCGGTTTCGTCTTTTTGATAAAAAGCCAAATAGCTTGATTGAGGCGACCAAAAAATACCTCCGGTAATTCCAAATTCACTTCGGGCATAGGTTTGTCCTGATACAATTCCTGAATTCGTTTCGGCAGTAACTGCTACTTTCGAATTGTTTTTGTCTATAAAATAAAGGTTGTTACTTTCAGTAAAAGCAACCCTATCTTTGGAGCTATTCATCGTTTGATTTGCAGCGCCTTCGGGTGTTGTGGCAAATAAATTTCCTTTCTTGGTTGTAAAATTGTAGTCGTAATAGCTCGAACCATCGGTTAACACAAAAGTCGAACGGTCTCTCAATTCCACTCCCCAAAAACTTCTAAAGTCGGACTTTAATGCAGTATTGACTTCGGAAAGCGAAACCAATTCGGTTCCTTTGGTGTTTTTTGGATTGGCAATCATCAATTTTCGACCCAATTCTTCAAAATACACAAATTGTGTGGTTTCCGGTAGCCATTGAAAACCAAGGACTTGATCGGGACGAAAGGCTCGGTATTGTTGCAATACACTTTCTTCTAAGGTTAGTTTTTTGGTTTGCCCAAAAGTAGCCATAACGAAAAAGAAGCTTACAAAGGCAATGAGATTTTTATTCATTTTTAAATTTTTTGATATAATCACAAATGTAATAAAAACCACTAATGTGAAGGCTACTTTCAGGGATTCTTAACAAGCAGGCTTATTTTAAATTTTTTTTTACCAATGTTTATTCTGTAATCAATTCTGCAGCAGGAATTGTTGGCGGAGTAACGTAAACGGGTGCGGGAATTGCTTTTGGCTGGATAGGAATTAAAACTTCCGTTACCCATTTCGACGGACTTTTTTCGTCGGCAGCATTGATGGAATAAATATCCATGTATTTTAAAGCGGTGTTGGTTTGAATGCTTTTTTCAGCAATATAGTCTAATGCTTTTTTAACGGCCTTATTTCTATGAGAATAATCGCCTTTTAAAACGGTTTTCAAAGCGGTAAACGGTTGTAATTTGGCAATAGTCACATCACTCGGATTGGAAACAAAAATTTCTTCTTTCAACGGTCCACAGACCGAAAATGTAAGGGTACCATTGGCAGTATTGCTATTTTCATAAATAACAAAGGGCTTTCCGTTCATTTTTATGTTTCCGTTTTTAAAAAACTTTTCCATTTTTTGCAACATCGGTGTAATTTTCGAATTCAAATCACGCACTTTTACTGTGGCTGTTTGCCTGACATAATACACGCTGTCGATTTTTACCTCGCCTATGACTTCTATACTAAAATTTCTGATTTCTTTGGTAATTATCGCGTTCACATTGTTCAAACTGTTTTGAAACATTTGGGCAACAAATTTCTCAACGCCTCCCTTAAAAACGGCTTTTATTTTTGTCGAAAAATCAGCAGCTCCCTGTACTCTCCAATTTAATTGAGTTCCTCCGATAGAATCTTTTAAAGTCAAAACTGATTGCGATGCGATTCCAGCAAATGTAATTTTTTGAGAAATACTGTCATTTTCGGCTACAGAAACGGATACAATTCGACCCTCGTCATTTCCTTTTTTCCAAGAAAAAGAACCCCCTTTTCCAATCGTGTTTTCAGGAAAATTGTAGCTAACTTCTGACCCATCAGCTTCCAAATCAAACCATTGATCCCAATTTCTGTAATCATTTACATAATTAAAAACTACTTCTTTGGGAACATTTATAAAGGTAGAACGTTTGATGGTGTAAGCTCCATTTTGCGTAGCAATATAAACTGTGAGACCTACAAGTGCTAAAAGTACTAACAGGAATATATATTTGATGATTTTCATAACTTTAATAAGTTGACAGCGTAAAGTTAGCTAATATATTTAAAATACGTGTTACTCTTACTGAATTTTGAAACTCAAGCTCTAGGCGTATTATCAAGGAATGCAAATTTTATAATGTATTGATAAGATTGCGATAACTTTAATAAAGGACTTAGGGTCTACTTTTGTAGCAGCAAATTAAATAAGAAACGAAGATGGAAAAAAAAGTACGCAAGTTTTACCTAAACACTTACAAGCAGTTTGAGCAGAACAGAACGGTTACCTCAATGGTTTTTCTTTTTGGTTATTTAGTTTTTACTGTTTTCTATTTTATGTAAACCTTTACTTTTGCAGGTTCAGTTTTATTTGCAAAAGTGTCAAGTCGGTGGTCACGAGTGTGTCAATAACTATTTTGAGCAATTGCTCGAGATCGTAAGCATTATCCCAAAAACGTAGTTTCTTGTCGTTGTCAAAAAGAGCGCGAATTTCTTTGACTCTTTTTGTTGTTGCGGAGGCATTTCTCAAAAATAAATTTGTTTCTCCGGAACAACATTTATGGTAGTATTGCACGGTTTTTTTTTCAAAATTAACTGCGATATAATACAACTTTTCTGTTTCGTTAATGGCGTAAAAATGCGACCATTCTGCATAACCAATTTTTTTACGTGAAGAATTTTCAAAGAATGTTTGCAAGCGCCATTTGCAATTGGCTGCTCGACCCCAATGGTTGGATTTTCGATAAACGCCTTTCTCTGTAAAATAATACGAACTCCCAGACTTGCTTACAAAATGAGTCTCTAATTCGGCTATTTCAGAAAAAGGAACTTCGTTGAAAATGCAAAAGGTATGTTTGTGGAAGTTGTTTTTATTGTAAACTTTCATTGTTTTATTTTAGAACGGATAGCCAATAGCCAAATTAAACACACCCGCTTTCAAGTTGATGTTATCCAATTGCCATCTCTCGGAAACGGGACCGTAAGGCAGTCGCAAAGGTACGGCAAAATCCGTTCGCAATATCAAAAACGAAAAATCGAATCGCAAACCCACGCCCGCTCCAACGGCAATTTCTTCATAGAATTTCTTTGAAAAATTTCGCTCAGGAATCGCATTTCCGTTTTCATCTTTGGCATTCAAATTCCAAATGTTTCCTGCATCTAAAAAAACCGCTCCGTTAACTACGCTGTACAATTTTGCACGGTATTCGGTGCTGAATTCCAGTTTTACATCGCCCGATTGGTCGGGAAGAAATCCGCCCGTGGTTTGTGGTGCATTGGAACCAGGACCAAGCGAACGTGCTCGAAATGCCCGAATACTGTTGGTACCGCCGTTAAAAAATTGTTTGATAAACGGAATCGTAGTCGAATTTCCATAAGCAAAAGCTCCCCCGGCAATCACTCGACTGGCAATTTCAGAGTTTCGGCTCAATTTATGGTAATAGCGAAAATCGGCTTGAAGTTTCACAAATTGACTAAAAGGGACATTCAGAAATTCTTTGGGATCTTTTGTTTTGGCATCAGCACTCGTGAGTAATCCAGCCAAAGTTCCCGCTACATCCACATCTCCTCGAAAGTACATCGTGTTTTTTTTGCGTTTTTCCATCGTGTTGGTATAGGTGTAGGAATACGTTGGCCCAAAAATCAACTGTTTTTCTACAACAGTTCCAAGTGCTTTAGTCTCTTTAATCTGATTTTGATACAATTCAGTAATATTCGTCGGACTCACATAGGTAATTTCGGTTACTTTTAATTCGTGCTCTTTTTTAATATTTTCTTTCCAAATGTAACCAAATGCACCTTTGAACGTGTTTAAGGAATACAATTTATCACGCTGTTGAAACTCGTAACTCAATAAAGCTTTGGTTTTTGGCACAAATCCGCTTCCTGATTTGAGTGAAAATGGAGCAATAAATCGGGGCCAAATGAGGCTGGTTTCGCCTCCCACTCGGTACACGTTAAAACCATTGTTTTGTCCCGATACTTGGAATTCCAATCCTCCAAAAACAGAAACAATTAGTAATTCTGCTCCTTTAAACGTATTTCGGTTGCTCCAATTTGCATTTAATTCGGTACCGGTATAGTTGGCAGAATTGGTTTTTCCGAGTACTTCCAACCGAATGGATTTTTTAGGAAGCGGTGTCAAATAATAATAAGCGTCCAAATAATTTCCGGTGGTATCGGCTGCCACAAACGAATTTTTTACAAATTTGAAAGTGCCTAAATTTACCAGTCGATTCAATGATAAATTGTGGTTGGTTCGGTTGTATAAATCGTTTTTTTTGAAATATAAAGTGCGGTCAAAAATACGTGGGTCAAAAATATTTTCGGGGTCAATAATGGTGAAGTCTTTATGTTGAATAGCTGCCGTATTTTTGCCTAAAATACTGTCTTTCAGCGAATAATTGGGATAAACAATAATGTTGTTGATGCGAAATTGTTCGGTGGCTCGATTTTCAGTTTCTTCTTTTATTTTTACAATCAATTCGACTTCAAATTTACCAACCGTACTGTCCACTTGCACTAAAATCGCATCTTCTGAGAAGTAGTAATAGCCTTTTTCTTTCAAACGGGTGTCTATTCGTTGGCGTTCTAATTTTATTCGTTCCAGGTTGTAAGGCGCGTTTTTTTTCAATAACGATTTTCTACTTAAACGTCGGAGTTCTTTGGCAATATCAGATGAATCAGTCGGGTAAGTAACGGATTTAATTTTGTACTGATTTTTTGGTTCGACGGTGTATTCGGCCGTGACTTTTTTTCCGTTTCGGGTGCTGTCTGAAGTTACTCTTGTTTTAAAATAACCATTGTTTTCGCTGTAATTTCTCAAAACATCAGCGTTGTAATCCAAATCTACTTTACTGAATAAAACGGGTGCCTCGCCTAATTTATATTTTATCCAATGTTTGAATCCCTTCTCTTTTTTGGGTTCGCTAACCAAATTATAAAAAAACAGTTTGGGACGCAAACCTAAAAAGCTTTGATTGGGTTTGGGTCGTAACAATACTTCCAATTCTTTTCGCAAGGCTTTTCGGTCTTTTTTAGAAACCAGTGAATCTTCGACTTTTACACTTCCACCGGTATACAAAAGATCGCCTTCAGGCACGTACTTCATCGTATTGCAAGAAACCAGTACAAATAGAACTAGGGTTGAACAGAACAGGTTTTTAGTCTTCATTGTCGGTCTTTTTGGCATTTTCACTAGCATCTTTTTCTTGCTGTTTTTCTTTTTCTTTCTCTTTTTTCTCTTGTTCTTTTGCTTTCGATCGTGCTTCTTTTTCTGCAACAGATTTTTGAAATAATTCCCTAAAGTGATCGTAATCAAATGTAATGGTGAACGCCACACCCGTTTCTACCACTTGGCCTTGCAAGGCTACTTGATAATCGTTTTTGCGGTACGCTCGAACGCGGTAACGTCCGTCTTTTGAGAGTTGATAATCCAGCGATACATCGCCGGCAATTCGGTTGGTTTCTTGATTGGCTTGTTGAGGTCCTTCTAATCCAAAACTACTTCCTACGGTTACTTTCAACCGGTCGTTTAGTAATTGCTTGGAAATCCCGACATTCAAATCGGTTCTGTTTTCTTTTTGGCCTGTGGTGTAATCTTCTGTTGAGTTGAGGTCAAAATTTAATTCGACACCTCCAATTAAATCACCTGCTAAATTATTGAGTTGTTGCGACAAAATTTTACTGGCACTTTGCCGTGCCAACGAGCTGGCATCCGCTCCACCCACTTCGCTCGAAAAAGGATTTTCACCAATAAAACGATTCAGCAGGAGTAGGGCAAAAACTTGCTTGTTCAATTCGGAAGGCTGTTGTCTTATTTCGGCTAGCTTGGCTTTGGTTGTATTGACAATATCGGTTAAAACGTTGTTGTTTCCATCGGGCAAAACGATGTCGAAAGTGATTTCCGGTTTCATCAATTCGCCTTTCATTATCAGTTCGGTTTCGAACGGAATTTTTTGCTTATACCTGTTTCGGTCGCCATCCAATAAATCGTTGATTTGATTTTCTACTAAATCAATAGGTGCGGCTTCGGTTTTATAAACGGCTGTTATATTGACTTCGGCATTTGTAGGTTCGCCTGTCCAAAGGATATAGCTTCCCTTTTTTATGTCAAATTTTCGCTTGATTACATTAAACGTCATTTCATAACTTCCTTCGGTAAATTCGTATCTTCCCGTCAAAGTTGTTTTTCCAGAAGCGTCGATACCGCCTGTCAATTGGGCTTCGCCTTTTAATTTTAAATAGTCTCCGTTTCCTTTGTCAATTACAATCGAGATGGCTGCTTCTTCAACAATTTCAATATTGGCAGAGGCGATAATGCCGCGAAATTTGGTCTGACTTAACGTATCACTCAATGTCAATTTGGTCAACATCGGCGGATTATTTTGGTCGATAAATGCTACAATGCCTTCTCGATCGGCAATCGACGGATCGGATTGCGGCAAGACAATCGTAAAATCGGTGTCTTTGTTAATTTTAATTGTTCCCTCAACAACGGGTTGGTTCAAATCGCCTTGGACCGACAATTGGGTGTCTAAAAATAATTTCCCATAATATACATCGTTGTCTTGAGGTCCTGAGTTTACTGCTCTAAAATTATCGGCTGCAATGTCTAAATCAAATCCGTAATCCCGAAAATTAGAAGTCAAAACAGCTCCTTTGACTAGTAATTGATTGTCGTTTTCATCGCTTATTTCGAAATCGTCAAAATTAATCCCGTTTTGATTAATGGTGATTTGATTGTTGATGTTTTTAAATTTGGAATTCAACTGGGTCACCTTAAATCCAATGGCATTAAAGTTCAAATCGCCATTCACTGCGGGATTTTCCGAAGTTCCTTTAATGCTGAATTTTCCCGATAAAAAACCTTCACTTTGGGTTAAATTTCCCATCGTAAATCCTTGAACACTTTTCATATTCAATTTTTCAATAGCTAAAAGTAAATCAAAGTTTTTGGTGTCGGCCCGATAGGTTCCGTTTAAATCCAATTGGTTGTCTTGACCGGTAATGGCGACTTTTGCATCATACACATTCGCCACATTATTGTCGACTCGAATGGCAACATTTCCAACGGTATCTTTGTTAAATGTGAAATTTCCTACATTCAAATCGGCTGTAAATAACGGGTTGTTTTTCAAATTTTTCAAAACCATTTTTCCATTCAAAACTCCCGTAGCATCTAGATTTTCTCTTTTGATGATATTGGTAATTGTACCCAAATCAAAATCGACAAGTGCTACTTCTAGAGGTGCATTGGCCACATTTTGTTGTGATTGTACTTTGATGGAACTTTCGTTGTTACTCAAAATAAAGTTATCAATGAGCAAACCTTTTTCACTCAACGTCAACGAATTATTGTCGGGAATCGTCCATTTCTCGTAGTTCAATAAGAAATTTTCGGTGCTTAATTTGACGATATTATTGTTGTCTTTGGCTTCCAAAGTTCCTGCAATCGCATACTGATCTTTGTTTTTAGCATCTCGCAATAACAGTTTGTAATCAGCGACATTGTTAGCAACTGTTCCTGAAATTTGCGTGTAAGGCAAGCCAAAAGCTGCTGTACTGATATCGTCAACCACAACGTTATAAACGAGGGAATCGCCTTTGGTATTCACGTCAATTACAGCTCCAGAAATCGTGTTGCCGTTGTACACAATTTTTGGTATTTTACCTTTGATTTCGATGGTATCGTTGATACTGTTGTATTTTCCGATAATTTCTACGGGTTGCAAACTCGTCAAATTAGGAATGATTTTTTGCAAAGTCGGATCGTCCTTAATGTTGATCTGAAACGCCAATTGTTGAGGACTTGTTGTTTTTTTCTTGGCATTTGTGTTGGCATCAAAATACTTTGCGATTGAATTTTGCAAAGCAGTTCCAATTTCACTTAATTTAAATTGACCTTCGGCATTGACATTGGCAAACTGTGATTGCAACGTGATTGTGTTTTTTTCGGATGTGGCAATGGCACGAATTTTTATGCTGTCCAACACAATTTGTTCTTTCTCGTTGGCCAAATTGATGTTGGTTAAATCCACACTTCCGTTCAAGAAATCCAAATCGGCTGTCGGAACATCGGCCACGATATTTCCTTTAATTTTAAGCGGTCCAGCGTGCAAATTCAGTTTGTCTAAATCGGCAATATCTAAGTTCATTTTCAGTTTTACTGCTGGATATTTGTCTTTAAAACCGCCACTTGTGGCCAATTTAAACGTCAAATTCGGGTCGTTCATTGAGGCAGTTGCGTCAAATTTTCCTGATGCCATAGAGCCGTCTATGAGTAAATTGGTATAATTGTACCCATTAAACTGAGCTTGTTGCACTTTTCCAGAAACCGTTGCATTTGCCGTTTTCGGATTCAAGCCAACGCCTTTTACTTTGGCGTCAAGCGAAATTTTCCCAATGGAATCGTTTCGCAAAAGTCGTCCTACATCAAATCGATCTAAATTTACTACGGCGTCGTAACGCTCCGCATTTTTTCGACTTCGGTCAAAAAGTGCTTTGATTGTTGCATTTCCCGAACTGGATTTCAACTTTAAATTGGTTTTAAAATTCGAAATCCCTCCCGCAAATGAACCATTAACGCTGAATTTTTTTGGGAGCTGAATGGTATTCGGAATCGTTCCCGAGGGTAACAAATCGTTTAAGTCTTGTGCGGAAGATTCGAAGTTTTTAAGGTCCAAAAGCAAGTTCATTTTTTCCACATCAGGCAGTCCAGTAACGGTGCCACTGGCGACAATTTTGGTAGTGCCAATTCCGGAAAGTTCTAAATGGGGTATTTTAAAATTATTGACTTTTCCTGAGATGCGGCTGTTTATTTTTAAAATCGCGTTAGGATTCGACTTAAAAGGATTGCTTTTGGCCAAATCCGGAGCGAAAAGTAAAACGTCTTTAAAACCAATTTGACTTCCATCAAGTGTGGCATTTAAAGCCAGCTCGCCAAGGTCGTTGCCAATGGTTCCGATGGATTCATAACCGATAATAATTTCGTTTTTAATCTCGGTTTGTGGCGTTTTAAGGTATAGTTTCTTGAAGTACGAACCTTGATTACCGTAAAAAAATTCGGTTCGTAAGGTGTCAATTTGAATACCACTTTGGTCGCTAATTGCTAAATTTTTTATTGTTCCCGAAATCATTTTGCTGGAATAAAAAAGGGTGTTGGCGTCTAGCGTTATTCCTTTTAAATCCAAATGTTTGTAGTCGATTCCTTTTTGAACCGCTACCGAATTGTAATCATCAAATTTAAAATCAAGGCTGTCTATTTTTATAACATTTAATTTCAGTTGCCAATTGTTTGCATCTGAAATCGTGTCTGTTTCAGTTTCCGCAATGGGCTGTTTTTTTGTCAGTGCAAATGAACTTCGGGTGTTGTTCAATCGGATTTCTTTGAGGTCTACAATTTGTTTTTCGAGATCAATCGTGTTGAAAAGAATGGAGAGTCCAGCCAAATCCGTAACGGTTTTTATATTTCCCGATTCTGAGGTGTAATCGAGGTAAATTTTGGTAAGATTAATTTCTTCAACCTTAATTTTCAAGATATTCGTTTCCGCTTGTTCGGTTATAGCAATTCCGGCTTCCCGAGCTACTTTTTCAACAACACCTTGTTTTAGTTGGGCTCGAAAGCCGTCAACGGTAATTTTCGGGACGTTAAAATCAAGGTTTTGTAAATCAAAAGTGGTGACTTCGGTTTCAAAATGATTCAGACTTACGGTTGCAAAATTTTTAGTCAAATCATCCTCGTATTTCACTCGAATTTTATGCAATTCGATGTCTTTCAATACAATTTCCATTGGAGCAGCAGTGTCTTTTTTTACCTCTTTTGAAGCAAAAGCATCCACAATGTAATCAAAGCTAAAAACGCCCTTTTTGTCGCGAGAAATATGGGCAACTACGCCTTCGATTTCGATGTCATTGAAATCTAATTTATTGTTGAATAGTGCGAAAGTGTTGAGGTTTACTGCAATTTTTTTACCGTAAAAAAGCGTGTCTCTTGCCTGATTTTCCAAATAAACACCTTCTAAAACGAATTTTTTTGGAAAACCCATTTCAAAATTTTCGACTACAACTTTGGTGTTGATTTTATTTTCCAGGTAAGCAATCGCTTGGTCTTTTGCAAAATTTTGCACTACCGGAAATTGAATAGTGATAAAAATAACGAGGATCAGCACAATCAACATGCTTACAATCCAAGCCAATACGCGAAGCGTTTTATAGAAATACTTTCTCAAGCGATTTGTTTTAAATAATTGTTGGATAAAGTTTCAAACTTTGGAAACAGGATTTGAAAAATGCTACAAACTACAATATGTTACAAAGATGACAAATCGACGTTGATTAAATTTATATTTTAAGTTTTAAATATTGTGAAATTTTAAGTGCAATCGTTTTTTTTCAAAAAAAAAGAGAAGACAATTCAAATAACTGCCTTCTCTTAATTGTAGTAACTTCTTTATTTTAAACCATTTCCAATTCTGGAATTGCTATCGCTTCAATTTCGGTTCTCCAAAATTGTAGTTTTTCGTTGGTAATTTCGCGCTTGTCAAACGTATTTTCTTTCGAAAATAACAGTTCATAGTAGTCTATTCCCAACAGTAAATTGGTTTTGAATGTATTCCATTTTTTTAATGTCGCTTTGGTAAAATCGTTTTCGTCCTCCATTTCATTTTTCAAATACGTAACGTACAATTCAATTTCTTTTACAAATAAGTTCGGACGATTGGTAAACGGCATTACATTCGCACGACCATAAATATGATTGACCATTTCGGCTAGCGAAATTTCCTGATTGAAATACGCCATATTCGGCCCAGGACAAATCACTACTCCTTGGGCTTCCCCTTTGATTTTGATGTCGTTGTCGAGGTAAGATGCGTTTGCCAAGCCTACACACAAGCAGGCTTTTTCGGTAATGGCATTTTTGCGTTTGCTGTACATTTTTTCAGAAAGAGCGTCTTTTATCGATTCCAATTCTTCTATTTTCACATCTTGGTATTTTTTAGATGCGGTACAAATTCCTTTACCGTCGTTGCCTTTGCTCAAAGCCAAAAACTTTTTGGGACACGAACTTCCCGCTTTGTCTTTATCAATTCGTTGTTGTTTAAAAAACTCATTTGTTGTTCCTCGAATGGTATTAAACGGAACGCCAAGTGGAGAAATATGACTCAAATACAGATCTTTTTCTTCGGCTTTCGCCAAAAGTGTTCGGGTTTCGGCATCGAGAGTTGTGGCTTCAGGAACCAATAAAAAGGGCGAACCCCAACCTACAGCATCCACTGTATAATTGTCGAGTAGAAAATCGTGTTCGGCAGCGGTTCCAACACCTCCTTGAACGGTAATTTCCAATGGAAATGCGTCCGAAGGAACAGGAAGGTTTTTATGGTGCAAGGCTTTGCACATCAGGTCAAAATTGGCCGCAATCAATTCATTTTTTTTCTGTTTGAATTCTTCCAAAATCGGACCGAGTAAAATACCGTCGGTGGCAAATGCGTGTCCGCCACAATTCAAACCCGATTCGATCCGGTATTCGGAAACCCACAGTCCTTTTTTAGCCAAAAAATTTCCTTGAATCATCGCCGAACGGAAATCGCTGACTTTTAGCGTAATTTTCTTTCTCAACTGATTGTTTTCATCTGGAAAAAAATCCGAGAATTCTTCGAAATAACTAAATAATCGCGGATTCATACCCGCCGAAAGTACAATCGAAGATCTCAACTTGCTGTGGGCAAAGCCGCGAAGTGCAGCGTGTGCGTCATTATATTGTATCGGTAAGGCTTCGTTTTTGATAAAATTTTCTTTATCCAATTTGGTCATAATATTAACATCAATAGCCCCAGGTGTCAAATGACGTTCAACATAATCGGCAATTTTGTTTTTCCATTCAAAGCCTTCTTCAAGAATATTTTGCAATCCTGCTCGAACATCTGATTGCGAGGGAAGCATGTTGATGTATTGCTCAAGCACTGCTTTGTTTTCGCACAATTCTGACTTAAAACTTCCGAATTTCTTCTGCACAATATCGGATACCAAGTTTAAATAAGTGGTAATGCGTTTGGCACGATAGTCCTCCATTTTTTGGGTAATTTCGTGGTAAGGTTGCTGAAATTTACTGCTATAAAAAGCAATCATTTTCTCAATTAAATCATCGTCGGCTATAGAGATAACAGAAGAAATTCCATAATGGGCGACTTTTATCGGACTGTCAATGGTGTAGGCCAATCCCATCACGGGAATGTGAAAGGTATGGAGTTTTTGTTTTTCGTAAGTCATATTCGCTATTTTCTTAAGGAACAAATATTGGGGTTTTTTATCGTTTAAAACCTGATATTTATCAGTTCGAAAAAAAATTCGAACTATTTGAAGCATTTTTGTGTTGCAGGAACAGGTATCACAACATATTGTGGCTTTGCGTTGTGTCTGATTTTTAGGACTAAATTGGTTCTATGTAAGAAAGTTAAAATTTATTAAAATGTTTCATACGAAGCATTTCGCCTATTACAACACAAAATCGCCAACAAAAACATTTCAATTTTTCTATTATAATTTGACCAAGATGTTTTAAATTACTAAGTTTGTTATTGAATTTTTAATTTTCGAAATCATGAAAGTTGTTTCATTTTTTGCAGGTGCTGGTGGTCTTGATCTGGGTTTTGAAAAGGCTGGATTTGACGTCGTTTGGGCAAATGAATACGATAAAGAAATTTGGGCAACTTATGAAAAGAACCATAAAAACACAATTTTAGATAGACGAAGTATTGTTGATATTCCGTCAAGTGAAGTTCCTGATTGTGATGGAATAATAGGTGGACCTCCTTGCCAAAGTTGGTCGGAAGCGGGCTCAAAACGTGGAATTACTGATAAAAGAGGTCAACTTTTTTATGAGTTTATGCGAATTTTAGCCGACAAGAAACCAAAATTTTTCTTGGCTGAAAATGTTTCTGGAATGTTGTTGCCAGCTCATAGAGAAGCATTGGCAAATATCAAACAAATGTTTACAGACATTGGTTATGATTTGTCTTTTCAGTTATTGAATGTGTCAGATTATGGCGTCCCCCAAGACAGGAAACGTGTTTTTTTTATTGGTTATCGTAAAGATTTAGGATTAAAATTTGTTTTTCCTAAAGCAACTACACTTGAAAATAAAATTACACTTGAAAAAGCAATTAGTGATTTAAAAAATAATGTATTACCTGCGAAAGAAGGTAATTATACTAATGGAACAGATTGCAAAAAATTAAATCACGAATATATGATTGGCGGATTTTCTTCAATGTTTATGTCAAGAAATAGAGTTCGTTCTTGGGATGAAGTTTCATTTACTATTCAAGCGGGTGGACGCCACGCTCCATTACATCCGCAGGCTCCAAAAATGAAATTTATTGAGCAAAATCTTCGCGAGTTTGTGAAAGGTCAAGAACATTTGTATCGACGATTAAGCGTTCGAGAATGTGCAAGAATTCAAACGTTTCCTGATACTTTTTCTTTTGAATATAGTAGTGTAGTTGCTGGTTATAAAATGATTGGCAATGCAGTTCCTGTGAGAATGGGAAAGGTTTTGGCTGAAAAAATTTATGCTGATTTGCAAAATTTGAGAATTAATAAAGCAACTCCAAAAATAATTTCTAATGAATTCAACGGAAATGTTGTGATTGAAAAATTAAATGAAATTGTAAACAGAGTAACTGTATAATGGTAAAGATTGCAACCCAAACAATCAATGGAAAGGCATTTGAATATGCTTTGTTAAACGAATTTTTAGAACGTTTAAAACCATTTACTTCTGTTTCAGTTATAGAAAACGAACCTTATAAAACTGCTTTGAAGTGTTTTGTTAGTTTTGAAGAAAAGGAACAAGGTCATTACAAATTAGTTGCAAGTTTTGCAGTAAATTTTTTACTTGATATTGAGCCACGTTTGGCAAATGGAATTAGTAATCAAGACATTTTGCAACTCGAAATTGTTGCTGATAAAGCTGGACAAACTGGTGACGTTCGCGACGTTTTGGCAATTCGTTCAATGCAAAAATGGGAAATAGGAATTTCTGCAAAAAATAATCATAGAGCAGTAAAGCATTCTCGTCTATCAAACGATATTGATTTTGGTAAAAAGTGGTTAGGTTTCCCTTGCTCTTTGGAATATTTCCAAGAAATAAAACCCGTTTTCGATCATTTAGCAAATTTAAGAACAGCTAGCAAAGCAACTCAAAAATGGGATACGTTGGGTGATTATCATACTTCTGTTTATGTTCCTATTTTAGATGCTTTCAAAAAAGAATTATTGCATCTAGAAAATAAAAATCCGGGGATTGTGGCCGAAAATTTAATTAAATATTTAATCGGAAATCAAGATTTTTATAAAGTAATAAAAGGTAAAAACAAGGTAGAAATTCAAGCGTACAATTTACACGGTACTTTAAATTTGCCTTTTGAAAATATAAAACCAAAAGCAAAAATTCAACGGTTAAAGCTGCCAAATAGATTAATCGAGGTCGTTTATCAAGACAATTCTAAAACAACAATTTTAGTTACATTAAGTGAAGGTTGGCAAATCTCATTTCGCATTCATAATGCAAGCTCAAGAATTGAACCATCATTAAAGTTTGATATTAACTTGGTGTCAGCACCGCATTCACTTTTCTCAAATCAGTTGTTTATTGGTTAAGGCAGGCTCTTAGTATTCTAGTCAATGGCTCCCCCACAACTTGTAATTATTTAGTTATATTTGCAGTCCTAAAAAGGATTTATGTCAACAGAAATCAACAAGCTCAAAATATTTAATGATCCTATTTATGGGTTCATCAGTTTACCGAACACGTTGATTTATGATTTAGTACAACATCCTTATTTTCAACGTTTGAGGCGTATTTCTCAAATGGGATTGTCGTATTTGGTATATCCAGGAGCTCATCACACCCGTTTTCACCATGCTTTGGGTTGTATGCATATTATGCAAAAAGCAGTCGAAGTGTTGCGTTTTAAAGGTGTAGAAATTTCGAAAGAAGAAGAAAAAGCACTTTATATTGCGATATTGTTGCACGACATTGGTCACGGCCCTTTTTCACATGCTATGGAACACAGTATTGTCGAAAATGTCAATCACGAAGCCATTTCGCTACTTTTTATGAACGAGTTAAACAAGGAATTTAAAGGCGAACTTACTTTAGCTATTGAAATTTTTAAAGAACAATACCATCGAAAGTTTATGCTGCAATTGGTTTCCAGTCAGCTCGATATGGATCGATTGGATTATTTGCGGCGCGACAGTTTTTATACCGGAGTTGCCGAAGGGAATATCAACTCGGAACGACTGATTCAGATGATGCACGTGGTTGATGATGTTTTGGTTATTGAAGAAAAAGGAATTTATTCGGTTGAGAAATTTTTGATGGCAAGACGCTTGATGTACTGGCAAGCCTATTTGCATAAAACCAGTTTAGTAGCCGAAGTAATTTTGACAAAAGTTCTCAAAAGAGCAAAGGAGTTGACCCAACGAGGGATTGTTTTACCTTGCAGTCAGTCCCTTTTGTTTTTTATGCAAAACAAAATTTCAAAGGAAGATTTTGATGCAAATACGTTAAACTTATTTGCACATTTGGACGATTACGACATTATAAGTGCTTTGAAAATGTGGCAATTTCACGATGATTTTGTCTTGAAAAATTTGAGCAGTATGATTATCAATCGGGATTTATTGAAAGTAAAAATCAGTGAAGAGAAATTTTCGCAGGAACAAGTGGATGTTTTGATTGCCCAATTTATCAAGTTAAACGGCTTGACCTATCACGATGCCAGCTATTTTGTAACCCGCGGAAAAATCAAAAATCAAGCGTATAGTAACGATTCGGAGCCAATACGAATTTATAAAAAAGACAAAACAATTGAAGACGTAGTTACCGCCTCCGATCAATTAAATTTAAAGGCTTTAACAAAACCCGTAACTAAATACTATATTTGCTTTCCGAAACTACTTGTGGAAAACTAAGTTTTATACCCTATTTTTTATATTTTTGTCAGAATGAAATTTACAGCAGAACAAATCGCAGGCATTTTAGAAGGAGAAGTAGTGGGAAATCCCTTGGCTGAAGTTTCTACCTTATCCAAAATAGAGGAAGGTTCTGCAGGTTCACTCACTTTTTTAAGCAACCCGAAATACGTAAATTTTATATATTCAACAAAAGCTTCTGTTACAATAGTGAATAAAAATTTCATTGCAGAAGCACCTCTTTCCACCACACTTATTAAAGTTGATGACGCGTATGGTGCTTTTGCCAAAGTACTCACTTTTTATGC
>NZ_JBIPPD010000208.1:0-5785 GCF_044368625.1 Flavobacterium sp.
TGGAACAAAAGATAGTGTAAATATTCGTTTTTCTTGGTTTAAAATAGTGTTAGAGAAAAGTATTTTAGGAAAATATATAAAAATTGGTGATGATAACAAAATTGATGATAGCGAACTTTAAATCGCACGAAAAAACTATATTAAATTTAGCTAATTTAACTTTACTAACTGGATTAAATAGTACAGGTAAATCAAGTATTATACAATCATTTCTTTTGTTAAGACAAAGTTTTAAAAAAGGAAGATTAAATAAAGGGTTAGATTTGAATGAACCTTTATGCGATATTGGTAAAGGAGTTGATGCCTTATATAGATTTGCAAATGTTAATGAAATAATTACGTTCGAAATCGAAATTGATAAAAAAGAAAACTTTTCATTCAACTTTAATGCAAAAGATAAGTATGATGAAACTTTTATCCCTAATTTAAAAGAAATACCAATCGGTGATAATATTTTTGAATTACCTTTTTTTACAAATAACTTTCAATATTTAAGTGCTAATAGAATTGCAAGCGTAGAATTTTATCCTTTAGATAGTTATTCTGTTGAAGAAGAAAAACAAATTTCTAGAAATTATGGACAAGGTGAACTTGTTGCACATTTTTTAGAGTTTTATGGCGAAAATAGAGATTTTGATATTAATTTAGATTTGCTTTTACATCCAGAATGTTCAAGCAGAAAATTACTTGAACAAGTAATTGCTTGGGAGCGTGAAATTAGTCCACGAATTACAATGAATCCTACTAAAAAAGGAGATAAAGTAGTCATTGAATATGGTTACAAAAGTAATAGTGGTTTTATGCCTATAGAAAATTTAAAATCAAAAAATATTGGTTTTGGTATTTCTTATTCGCTTTCAATTATTGTTGCATTATTATCAGCAGAGCCAGGTGCAATATTACTAATCGAAAACCCAGAAGCTCATTTACATCCAAAAGGACAATCAAAATTAGCTGAACTAATTTGTTTGGCAGCACAAAGTGGGATTCAAGTTATTGTGGAAACTCATAGTGACCATATTTTTAATGGCATAAGAAAGGGTGTCTTTTCTGGTAAGATTGAAAATACCAATACAAGCATATACTATTTTGAAACCGATGATAGTAATACTTCAAAAAGTACAGAAATTAAAATTTCAAATAAAGGAAAGATTTTAAATTTCAAAAAAGGTTTTTTTGATCAGTTTGATAATGATTTAGATGTATTAATTGGGCTATAATATGGAAGTTTTACTTAATGAATTATCAGTAAACCAACAATACACTTCAATTGAAGACTTTTTAGATAATGGTTTAAATGTTATGCTACCAATTTTAAAAGGTTTTTCTGACGATGTGAGTATTTGTAAATCATATAATTTATATGAACGTGAGGTTACTAATGGTTTAACGCTACATAATATTTTAGTTGCTGATTATTCAAGAACTATTGACGAAATAAAAAGATACAAAATTTTTTTTAGTAAGTTTTTTCAAAACCCATATTGGGAAGATAATCCATATCAATCTAAAGAAGTTATTTATTTACATAATCAACAAAATGTCAGTGGAACCTCAATAGCCGAAGCCTCTGAAAGAGATCAAGTTTTACTTTCATTTAATAATGGTGGTTTCAATAATAATTCATTAGAAGTTACCAAAGAAGCTATTACAATTAACGTTATTAATCTAATAAATAATAATGATTTAGAAGATTTCTTAAGAGATGATGAATCTATTTTAAATAATGAAATTAGATTTAGGAGAACATCATTATTTAGACAAGGTAAAACTGTTTATCAAGAAATAAGCTCAAATAATTATTGGTATTTAGATAACTTACACAGAGACCATTACGAAGTATTTAATCCAAATAGAGAACATTTAGGTACAGCAAATATGGAAGGTACTATGATTTCAAATGCTATAAATGGTAGAAAATTATGAAATTACAATTCAAAGAACAACAATTTCAAATTGATGCAGTAAAAGCTGTAGTTGATTGTTTTGCAGGGCAACCCATCAAAACCAATCGCTTCACTCTGGAACGATCAAAAGATATTATCAAAAAAGCCAAGCAATTAGCTCAAGGTGTTGTTGCTAATACTCTAGAATTAGAAGTAATGGAAAGTATTGGGTATAGAAATACACCTATCCAAATTACCGATAATCAAATTTTAGAAAACCTTAAAAGAGTTCAGTTTGCAAACGATATTCCAGAAAGCACGCAATTAGAAAGACCAAAAGGATTAAATCTTGGTTATAATCTAACTATCGAAATGGAAACAGGTACGGGAAAAACTTATACCTACATTCGTAGTATGTTTGAATTAAACAAAGAGTTTGGTTGGAGTAAATTCATCATTATTGTGCCAAGCATTGCCATTCGTGAAGGAGTTTACAAATCGTTTGAAGTAACCCAAGACCATTTTCAAGAAATATATCAGCATAAAATAACACCATTTATATACAATTCTTCTCGTCCACAAGATATTGAGAATTTTGCTTCAGATAGTCGTATAAGTGTAATGATTATTAATACGCAAGCATTTAATGCCACAGGAAAAGATGCAAGACGTATCAAAATGGAATTAGACCAATTTGGTTCCAGAAAACCAATTGAAATATTAGCTCAAACGAATCCAATACTTATTATTGATGAACCACAATCCGTTGATGGCGAAAGAACATTGGAAAGTATGCAAGATTTTAAGCCATTATTTACTTTGAGATATTCTGCAACCCATAAAGTTGAGTATAATAAAGTATTCCGCCTAGATGCTTTAGATGCTTACAACAGAAAGTTAGTTAAAAAAATACAAGTAAAAGGCATCAACCTTAAAGGAACAACAGGAACTAACGGTTATTTATATCTTGAAAATATTATAGTTAGCAAAGATAAAGCACCAGTTGCAGCAGTTGAATATGAAGTAAGAAATTCAAGTGGAGCAACAAAACGTATTCGACAAAAATTATCAAAAGGAGCAAATTTATTTGACCTTTCAGGTAATATGCCACAATATAAAAATCAAGTCATTCAAGAAATTGACGGTTATCATAATAAAATTGTAATTAATGGTTTAGAATTGTTTGCAGGTGAAGTGATTGGTGATTTCTATGAACAAGATTTTAGAAGAATCCAAATCCGAGAAACAATTTATTCACACCTTAAAAAGGAAAAACAATTATTCGATAAAGGAATAAAAGTATTATCGTTATTCTTTATTGATTCTGTTGAAAAATATAAACAATACAACGAATTAGGAGAAGAAGTTCCAGGTGAATATGCTAAAATATTTGAAGAGGAATACAATAAATTACGAAGTGAATTTTTAGATTTATTTCATCAAGAATACAATGAATATCTGAAAGAAAGTGATCCAAGCAATGTTCATAAAGGATATATGCCAAGCAACTATTTTAGCTATGTAGAAAGAGACTCAGCCGACAAAATTCACAATGGATATTTCTCTATCGATAAGAAAAACAAAATGATTGACCCAACGGTAAAACGTGGCAAAGAAGATTCAGAGGATATTTCGGCATATGATTTAATTATGAAAGACAAAGAACGTTTGTTGAGTTTTGATGAACCAACACGTTTCATATTCTCTCACTCAGCTTTAAAGGAAGGTTGGGACAATCCGAATGTATTTCAAATTTGTGCATTAAAACATTCTGATGCTACCATTAGAAGAAGACAGGAAGTTGGTCGTGGTATGCGTTTATGTGTCAATGAACACGGAAACCGTTTAGACTTTGAAACTGTTGGTGAGCAAGTTCACGAAATAAATAGATTAACGGTTATAGCTTCTGAAAGTTATGAAGAATTTGCAAGAGGTTTGCAGTCAGAAATTGCATCAACATTAAAAGATAGACCACAAAAAATTGAAGCTAGTTTATTTGTAAATAAGGTAGTAAAAAATGATAAAGGTGAAAGTTTAAGACTTGATGAACTTCAAGCAAACCTTTTAAATAACACATTACTTTTTGAAAGAATTGCTGATATAAGTGGTAAAATAACACCTGATGGTAAAATTAAAATTGAGAACAACCAAGTTCCATTGCCAGAGAATTTAGAGCCATATCGAGAAGATATTACTAAATTGTTAAAATCAGTTTACACAGGCGATGGCATCAATATAGAGAATGACAGAAACAATATTGAGGTTGCAGTAAATAGTAATTTCCATAAAAAAGAGTTTCAAGAACTTTGGAATAGAATTAATATTAAATCTATCTACGAAGTAAAATTCGATACCGATAAACTTATTGAAGACAGTAAAAACAGAATCAATAAAGATTTACATATTGCAGACAGAAGTTATGAAGTTAAAGAAGGTGTTTTAGAACAAACAACCAAACAAAAAATTGACAATAACGAAGCTATACAAGTTACAAGTCGTGCTACTAAAAAGTTAGATACAGATGTTTATACTAATACTGTTTATGACATCATAGGCGAAATGGTGAATGCAACTAATTTAAAAAGAACAACTGTAGTTACTATTCTTAAAAAGATAAATCCAAATCAATTTTATTTGATTAGAAAAAATCCCGAAGAGTTCATTGCTAAATGCAGTAAGTTGATAAATGAAACAAAAGCAAGTTTAATTATCAATAACATTGTATATCACAAAACAGAAGATAGATACGATGCTAAAACGGTTTTTACCAATTCGAAAGAATCATTACGTCAAACAGAAATACTAAAAAAACACATTTACGATTATCTTGTTTCCGATTCCAAAGTAGAAAAAGAATTTGCAAATGCATTAGAAGCTAGCGAAGAAGTAACCGTTTATGCCAAACTTCCAAGTGGTTTTAAAATAACAATACCAAATGGAACTTACAATCCTGATTGGGCAATTGTGTTTGATAAAGACAAAGTGAGACAAATATACTTTATTGCTGAAACTAAAGGAACCAATGATACAAATGATTTAAAAAGTATAGAAAACTTAAAAATCCATTGTGCAGAAGAACATTTTGCTGCAATTAGTAATTGTGAAGTGAAATTTAAGCGTGTAATTTCATATGAAAACATGATGGAAATCGTACAGTTAAAATAATTTGGAATTAGCCACTTTATCAAAGTTTCAAAGTTTCAAATCTTTGACAAAGTTTTAAAAATAAACAAGATAATATTTTAAGAATGAATAATTTTGAAGATTTTGAAAATGGCTATAATAGTTTAGATATAGACCAACTAAATTTGTTTGATTATAAACAAATTTTACTTTTTATTGGTGCTGTAAGTATGCACGATGATGATAAAGTTAAAAAAATAATTTATGAATTGGGCTTTAATGAAAATGTTTTAATATTTGGCAACTATGCAATGCCAACAAGAAATTTATATGCTGGTTTTTTTTCTTTTAAAGATGGAGAAAGTAATATGTATAATTTAAAAGAACATTTACATAAAATTTTTGAGAAAAACAATATTGGAATGGTAGATTTTTTTCTGATTGATGCTACAGAAACAAGTAAACTTAAATCTATTTGGCATGATGGTTTTTACTAATTATTTTAAAATTTTATAAACATCAAATTCTATTTATAGCACTTTATCATTGATAAAAAATAATTAATGAAAATAATTGATAACATAACTTCAAGACTTGGAGAGGATTTAAAAGCCGAGATTACAAAGGGAAGCAAATTAAGTATTGCAGCTTCCTCATTTTCTATTTATGCTTTTGAAGCACTTAAAAAAGAATTAAAAGGTATTGACGAATTAGAATTTATTTTTACATCACCAACCTTTATTGAAGATAAGTTTCAAAAGATTTCAAGAGAATTT
>NZ_JBIPPD010000040.1:0-19497 GCF_044368625.1 Flavobacterium sp.
GAAAAATGGTATCAATTAAAACCTGAAATATTCAAGATAACACCCAATCAATTTAAAAATAATATCCTAAATTTGAATCTAAATTAAAATCAACTCTCATCAATAACGTTGTGAAACTTTACAGATACTGTAACCTACACCCGAAATTTATTATCACAAACTTCCGGAGCCGCGGTTAATTTTACAGCTGCTGGTGCTGCAACCTACTTTAACAATGGATGTTCCGCACCAGTTGAGCCTTTTACTGTGGATGCTGGACCTCCAAGTATTACAACTTGTGCTGGAACTGTACTTAATTTTACTGGAACTGCTCAAGGCTATACAAGTTTACAATGGTCGTCTTCGCAAGGTACATTGAGTTCTACAACTACATTATCAACTACTCTTACTATACCTACAACTGCTTCAGGTATTTTTGCAGTAACTTTAAACGCTCTAAATGCTTGTGGTGCATCTGTTATTGATGTTGTTACAATTTTTATCTCTCCTGGAGGTACACCTACTTTTAGCTTGCCTTCTTCTATTTGTCTCGGACAAACCGCTCCAATACTTCCTACCAGCTCAAACAATGGTATCTCAGGAACGTGGTTACCCCCTATTGTCAGCAATACTACAAGTGGAGCCTATATTTTCACACCCAGTTCCAATTCGTGTGCCAGTCCGTTCACTTTAGATGTCACCGTTGTAACAGGAACAATTACACCCCTATTTTCTGCTGTAAATGCCATTTGTGCAGGAACTACATTAGCTCCATTGCCAACCATCTCGAATAATGGAATAACAGGAACTTGGTCACCAGCTTTAAACAACACTACTACAACAATCTACACATTTACTCCAAATTCAGGTCAATGTGCTACAACAACGACTTTGACCATTGTTGTAGACCCGAGTACAACACCTACTTTTACTGCAGTTGACCCAATATGTGCTGGAGATACATTGGCATTGTTGCCTATAACATCGCTTAACAATATTACGGGAATTTGGTCACCTGCATTAAATAATACTACAACAACCACCTACACTTTTACACCTGATGCAGGTCAATGTGCACTACCCGCTAATTTAACAATTACTGTAAATCCAATTCTAACCCCCACTTTCAACCTTCCGAACAGTATTTGCGAAGGCGAAAATTTAGCAGCATTGCCAACGACTTCGCAAAATGGCGTGGTTGGAACTTGGAGTCCCGATTTAAATAACTTAGCAACTACAACCTATACTTTTGAACCCAATAATGGCCAATGTGCGGCATCGGTAACGGCAACTATTATTGTAACCCCAACTGTAGTTCCCACTTTTTCTTCGGTAAGTCCTATTTGTCAAGGAGGGCCTTTAGCAGCACTTCCAACCACTTCCCAAAATGGTGTCTTCGGCACTTGGTCGCCTGCTTTAAATAATAGCACCACGACAACCTATACCTTCACTCCAAGTGCAGGTCAATGTGCTACCACACAAACAATGGAAATTATCGTGAATCCGAATATAACTCCAACATTTACAGCCGTTAGCCCTATTTGTAGTGGCGAAAATTTAGCAATTTTACCAATTACTTCGAACAATGGCATTACAGGAACTTGGTCACCAGCTTTGAATAATACAACATCTACGACGTACACTTTTTTGCCAAATGCAAACCAATGTGCAAACAATGCAACGCTAACAATTACGGTTAATCCTATTGTGACACCAACATTTGCAACGATAAACCCAATTTGCGAAGGCGACATTATAGCACCGCTTCCTTTGACTTCTCAAAATGGTATAACCGGAACTTGGTCACCAATTTTAAATAATACCGCAACTACAACGTATACATTTACACCAAATTCAGGACAATGTGCCAATAATACCACCCTTACTATTGTTGTAAACAATGCCGGAACAGTTACGCCAATTACAGGAAATAATTCGGTATGTATTGGCGATACGTTAGCTTTAGCAAATGCAACACCCGGAGGGACGTGGAGCAGCAATAATCCAAATGTTGCTACTGTTGATAATAACGGTTTAGTAACACCTCTTACGCCTGGTTTTGCAAGAATTATTTACACTACAGCTTCTGTTTGTACGCTTGTATTCATTGATATTACGGTTTATTTGCCCCCAAATCCTTTATTGGCGGATAAATTTATTTGTGTAGATAAAGTGACAGGTAATTATTTAAATACAGTCAATCTGCAGTGTGGCGTGGAAAATGCTAATCATACTTTTGTGTGGACTTTAAATGGCCAAGCTTTAGCGACTATTACAAACTTACATGTTGCTACCGAAGAGGGACTTTATGAAGTTAGAGTAACAAACAATACCACAGGATGTTCCGAAACTGCTTCTGCCAATGTAACTAAATCTTCGATTGCTATAGCCGAAGCGACTGTAGCTCAAGATTTTGATTTAAATCAAATTATCACAGTAACGGTAACGGGCGGTTCGGGCAACTACGAATACCAACTAGACAATAATTGGCCACAATCCAGCAATCAATTTACAGTACAACAAGGAGAATATACCATTACGGTTATCGACAAAAATGGTTGTGGAGTTGAAAAGCTTTCTGTTTTCGCATTAAATTATCCCCGCTATTTTACTCCAAATTTGGACGGCTTTAACGACACTTGGTCCATTGAAGGATTGAACAAGCAGCAAGAAGCTCAAATTTTTATCTTCGATCGTTATGGAAAATTGATAAAAGCAATTAAACCCTACTTAAGTGAGTTTTGGGATGGAACTTTAAATGGGTCTTCCCTTCCAGCAACCGATTATTGGTTTACCTTAAACTACATCAATAAAGATGGTTTATCCAAAGAATTCCGTTCACACTTTACTTTAAAAAGATAAAATGCATAAAAAAGGACCTCATTTGAAGTCCTTTTTTTGTGCAAATGATTTAGTAATGTAAAATCAGTTCTCTTATCAATTCTCTCACGTGAGGTTCGGCATTTTTAGCTGCTTCCAAAACTTCGGCGTGCGTGATGGTTTCAATACTTTCCTCATTCCCCATATCGGTGATTACTGAAATTCCAAAGGTTTCTAAATTCATATGTCTGGCCACGATAACTTCAGGAACAGTGGACATTCCTACACAATCCCCGCCCAATTTTGAAACCATTCGGTATTCGGATAGCGTTTCAAAAGTAGGACCCTGCAAGCCTAGATAAACGCCGTCAAATACTTCAATTCCAGATTTCTCCGCAATTTCTTTAACTTTCGAAATCATTTTCTTAGAAAAAGGTTCGCTCATATTTACAAATCGAGGCCCGAAACGCTCATCGTTTTTTCCACGCAATGGATGTTCGGGCATCATGTTGATTTGATCTTTCAAAACTACTATGGAGCCCACTTTATATTTCGGATTCACACCACCCGAAGCATTAGAAACGATGAGCTTTTCTATACCTAAGTACTTCATCACCCGAACAGGAAACGTAACTTCCTGCATAGTGTAACCCTCGTAGAAATGGAAACGACCTTGCATGGCCACAACATTTTTAGTTCCAATTTTTCCAAAAACCAAAGCGCCTTGATGACCCTCCACTGTTGATACCGGAAAATTAGGAATTTCAGTATACGAAAGCGTGAATTCAATTGCGAGATCTTTTGTAAAACTGCCCAAACCTGAACCGAGAATAACCCCAAATTCAGGGGTGAAATTGGTTTTATTTTTTATGTATGTTACCGTTTCTTGTACTTTATCCCACATAACTTAGTTTATTTAATTCTTTACCGAAAGCTGTTTATTTTCTTCCCAAAAATAATCTTTATTTATTGGAATCTTCCCATATTTATTCAAGAAGTAAGCTTTCTGTTTTTTGTTTAATTAAAAAAAATTAATTTGGGACAAAATCGTTGATAAACTCTTTCATCAATTGAGCAAATAACTCTTTATTATCTAAAAAAGCAGTTTGAATTGGAAGATAATACAACTGTTCAGGCGAAAATTCGTCTTTTATTCGAACATAATCTTTCTCCGTTGTGATGATTATTTTTTGATTGGCTTTTGATTTAATTGCATCAATTTCACTTTCAGAAAACTGATGATGGTCTGGAAAAGTCAAAATTAGGTCCTGGGTGTTTTTTAAAAAATGGAAGAAAGGCTCGGGTTTGGCAATTCCTGCAAGGAGGACTTTGTTTCTTTTATGAATGTCAAAAACGGAAATTTCCTTGCACTTTGAATAAACCAAATGATCATATCGGATGGTTGTAAAAAACAATTTTTGATCAGGTGTTATATTTAATCTGGCCCGAATTTTAGCTTGTTCTTCGATTGAAAGTGTTTCGGGACACTTGGTAACTATGACTATTTTTGCTCGATTGGCTCCACTCCTACTTTCGCGAAGATTTCCTGTAGGAAGCACAAAATCGTCACAATACAAATCGTTAAAAGCAGTTAATAAAATGTACAAATCGGCTTTTACTTTTCGGTGTTGAAACGCATCGTCGAGCAAAATAATTTGAGGTGGATTTTCACTTTTCAACAATTGCTGGATTCCATTCGTTCGATCGGCATCAACGGCAACTTGAATCTGAGGAAACTTTTGGAAATACTGATAAGGCTCATCGCCCAAAATTTCAGCGTTGGAATTTTTATCCGCTAAAATAAAACCTTTGGATTTTCGTTTGTAACCGCGGCTCAAAGTAGCGACTTTATAATTTTCAGAAAGTAAACGGATCAGGTACTCAATTTGAGGGGTTTTTCCCGTTCCGCCCACGCTTAAATTTCCAACTGCAATTACCGGAACTGGAAATGAAGTGCCTTTCAAAATTCCCTTATCAAACCAGAAATTTCGAATCGAAGTAATCAAACCATATAAAACGGCGAAAGGAAAAAGTAATATTCTTAAAAAATTCATATTGCGAAAATATAATATTTTATCTTTGAAAATTCAGCACATTCATAAATACATCAATTTTTAATCTTTTATATCAAAAAAGAAACCGATAATATTCCGTATGAAATCGCCAATTACAACACGTTTGCGCAAGCAATTGAAAATGCTTCGCCAGTTCGCAAGCTCGGGTCGTCGAACACCGATGAAAACTATACTATTGTGAGATAAAAACCAATAAATAAAAGCGATACCCTATATGACCGTTAAAAAAACACTTTTACATCTATGAAAATAAAAGAAATACTGGCCGTTTTAGATAATATGGCACCTTTGGCATATGCCGAAAGCTTTGATAATGTTGGACTTTTAGTCGGAAATCAAAACGAGGAATGTTCGGGTGTACTGGTTTGTCACGACGCTTTGGAAGCGGTAATTGAAGAAGCAATTGCTAAAAAATGCAACTTAGTGGTTAGTTTTCATCCTATTTTATTTTCGGGCTTGAAAAAAATTACGGGTAAAGATTATGTCGAACGCTCCATCATTAAAGCCGTCAAAAATGATGTAGCTATTTATGCCGTTCATACCGCATTGGATAATCATCAATATGGAGTAAACCAAATTTTTTGTGATGCTTTGGGATTGATTAATACCAAAATTTTAATTCCAAAAACAAACTTCATTCAAAAATTGGTCACTTTTGCACCACTTGAAAATGCAGATAAAGTTCGTAATGCGATGTTTAAAGCGGGAGCGGGAAAAATCGGAAATTACGAAAACTGTAGTTTCAATTCCACCGGAACGGGAACTTATCGAGGCAATGATAATAGCAATCCCGTTATTGGTAAAAAATTTGAATTGGTTCAAGCCAATGAGATCAAAATTGAAGTCACCTTTGAGAAACATTTTCAAAATAAAATTCTTAAAGCCTTATTTGAAAGCCATATTTACGAAGAAGTCGCTTACGAAATATACGAACTTCAAAATTTACATCAAAATATTGGTTTAGGAATGATGGGGCAACTTCCCGAAGAAATGGATGAAAATGAATTTCTGCAAATGGTAAAAGAGAAGATGCAAGCCGACGGAATCCGCCACAGTGCTTTTTTGGATAAGAAAATCAAGAAAGTAGCCGTTTTGGGAGGCTCTGGAAGTGAGGCAATTGGAAAAGCGATTCAATCCGGTGCAGATGCTTTTTTGACCGCCGATTTAAAATACCACCAGTTTTATCAAGCTGAAAATCAAATACTTTTAGCCGATATTGGTCATTTTGAAAGCGAACGTTTTACAAAAAATTATATTGTTGATTATCTTACGAAAAAAATGCCTAATTTTGCAATCATTTTATCAGAAGAAAATACAAATCCTGTTAAGTACTTATAATATATGGCGACTACAAAAGAATTGAATGTTGAAGACAAATTAAGAGCAATTTACGATTTACAATTAATTGACTCTAGAATTGACGAAATCAGAAACGTACGAGGCGAACTTCCTCTAGAAGTAGAAGATTTAGAAGATGAAGTGGCGGGTCTGAATTCACGTTCTGAAAAATTAAAAGCAGATTTGGAACAAATGGAAGAGCAAATCAAAGCAAAAAAAATTGCAATTGACGAGCACCAAGAATCCATTAAAAAATACACAAAACAACAAGAAACCGTTCGAAATAACCGTGAATTCAACTCATTGACCAAAGAGGTTGAATACCAAGAACTGGAAATTCAATTGGCTGAAAAGCACATCAAAGAAATGAAAGCTTCAATTGAGTACAAAAAACAAATTATCGAAACCTCATCAGAACGTTTAGAGCAAAAGACCAATCATTTACAGCATAAGAAATCAGAATTAGATGCTATTATGGCTGAAACTTCAAAAGAAGAAAGTTTTTTGAAAGAAAAATCAGCGGAATATGAGGCATTAATCGAACCAAGATTACTGGCAGCTTACAAAAGAATCAGAAGTAGTGTACGAAATGGTTTAGCTGTTGTTTCTATCGAAAGAGGCGCTTCGGCAGGATCTTTTTTCACGATTCCGCCACAAACACAAGTAGAAATTGCTGCTCGAAAGAAAATCATTACCGACGAACACTCTGGACGAATTTTAGTCGACAGCGTTCTTGCAGAAGAAGAAAAAGAAAAAATGGAAAGTTTGTTTGCAAGCATATAAATCAAAAGCCCCGAGATTTCGGGGTTTTTTTATATCAAAAAATTAGACGTAGATTTAGTTAAAAATTGGAAGCAGCATTTTTAAGTAAAAAGACATCGATTGCACCAATTTCAAAGTTTGACACAAGAGATTATTCGTGAAATTAAAACTTCGATTTTTACATTTTATCTAATAGTTGATGCAACTTGATTGGATAAAAGAAGGTAAGTCAAAATGCAAACTTTGCGTCTTTACTCCCGAAAGCCTTCGGCATCACGAGAATAAAGTTTTTGTTTTAAAAATTAAATATACAAAGGTCACAACGATTAGTAATGAAAAAAATCAAATATTTTCTACTCACCAAATCAATTGGTTTTGGGTTAAACAGTTTGAGTTACTTCCAACCCAAAAAGGCAACAAAAATTGCTTATCGACTGTTTAGCAAACCGCGGAGAGGAAAATTAGTCAAAGACAACTTACCCAACTTCTTACAAAATATTCCTTCGCAGCGTTTCTTCGCCGATGAACATCATTTGGAAACCTACATTTGGCGTGGCAATGCACACGTAATTTTACTGGTTCACGGTTGGGAAAGCAACACTTCACGTTGGGAAAAATTACTCCCTTATTTACAGCAAACCGGAAGTACAATTGTAGCAATTGATGCTCCAGGTCACGGACTTTCGGGTGGAAGCGAGTTTAATGTCGTTAAATATGCTTCGTACATCGATGTTGCGGTAAAGCAATATAAGCCTGCAGTTTTAATCGGTCATTCCATTGGTGGAGCAGCATGCATTTACTATCAATCCGAGTACAAAAATCAAGATTTACAAAGAATGGTAGTTTTGGGAGCTCCTTCGGACTACACAATTATCGTGTCCAATTATGTCAAACTTCTCAGTTTGAACAAGCGAATGAAACGGTTTTTGGAGCGCGCTTTTTCAGAAAAGTTTAATAAAGAAATTTCGGATTTTTCTATGGCGGCTTTCGCCAAAAAAATCCAAATTCCTGGAATAATTGTTCACGATCGTGAAGATAAAATTGTGGCTTTTGGCGAAGGCCAAAAAATTGCGGCTGCATGGAAAAACGCTCAATTTATTCAAACAGAAGGCTTGGGTCACAGTTTGCACGACGACGAAGTGTATGAGAAGATTATTTCTTTTTTGAGGGGTTAAAACGTATAGTTTAGAAAGAAGAATTATTATACAAACTCAAAATCATCAAATTTCACATCACATATAATTTCACTACTTTTACACAATGGAAGAAAATTTGAAACGCCTCAATAAATTCATCAGTGAAACCGGATACTGTTCCCGTAGAGAAGCCGATAAATTAATTGAACAAGGAAAAGTGACCTTAAATGGAGTGGTTCCTGAAATGGGAACTAAAGTGGCTCCTTCGGATGAAGTACGGATTGATGGCAAACTACTTCGCGAAAACAACAAAAAACACCTTTATTTGGCTTTCAACAAACCTGTTGGTATTGAATGTACGACAAATTTAGACGTTCCCAACAATATTGTCGATTACATCAACTATCCCGAACGTATTTTTCCGATAGGTAGATTGGACAAAGCCAGTGAGGGCTTGATTTTTATGACGAATGATGGTGATATTGTCAACAAAATTTTGCGTGCTCGAAACAACCACGAAAAAGAATATATTGTAACCGTGAACCGACCGATTACCGACCGATTCATTGAAAAAATGGGGAATGGTATTCCTATTTTAGACACAATTACAAGAGAATGCAAAGTGGAACAAATCAGCAAATATGTGTTCCGAATTATATTGACACAAGGCTTGAATCGCCAAATTCGTCGCATGTGCGAATATCTGGATTATGAAGTCACCGCTTTAAAAAGAACCCGTATTATCAATATTTCCCTTGATGTTCCTGTAGGCCGGTACAGGGCATTGACGAATGAAGAGTTTACACAACTCAACCAGCTCATCGAACCTTCGAGTAAAACGGAAGAAGCGAGTTTGCCAAAAATTGTTTCCAAAACTACCCAAAATAAAACACCTTGGCGTAAGGATACAACAACAAACGCTACCAAAAGTTTTGGAAGGCCTTCGCCGAGAAAATAAAACGTACAAAAAAAGCCCTCTCAACAGAAGGCTTTTTTGTGTTTGATTGTTGTGCTAAACTTAGTATCTTAAACTGTAACCATCCAAATACTGAAAACAAGTACAACATGACAAAATAGGATATGTCCTGAAATATCTAAGGTCTCACTTAGTTTTTATCTTTTCGTTGTTCTCTAGCTAATAATGTGTTTTTCAACAACATCGCTATCGTCATTGGACCTACACCACCAGGAACTGGCGTGATATGCGAAGCTTTCTTAGAAACATTTTCGAAATCAACATCACCTGTAATGCGGTAGCCTTTTTCTGTAGAATCATCAGCAACACGCGTGATTCCTACGTCGATAATTACGGCACCATCTTTTACCATTTCGGCTTTTAGATAATTAGGAACCCCTAAAGCGGTGATGATGATATCCGCTTGGGTTGTAATTTGAGCGATGTTCTTGGTATAACTGTGTGTTAACGTTACTGTTGAATTTCCAGGAAATCCTTTTCGACCCATCAAAATACTCATTGGACGGCCTACGATGTGGCTTCTGCCAATCACTACTGTATGCTTTCCTTGGGTTTCTACGTTATAACGCTCCAATAATTCTAAAATTCCAAAAGGAGTTGCGGGAATAAACGTAGTCATGTCCAACGCCATTCTTCCAAAATTTTCCGGATGAAAACCATCGACATCTTTACTTGGGTCAATTGCCATCAAAACTTTTTGCGTGTCAATTTGGTCTGGAAGTGGCAATTGTACAATAAAACCGTCAATGTTATCGTCTTGGTTCAACTGCTTGATTTTCTTAAGCAATTCGGTTTCAGATGTCGTACTAGGCATTTTTACTAACGTAGATTCAAAACCTACTCTCTCACAAGCTTTTACTTTGCTTCCAACGTAAGTCAAACTTGCACCATCATTCCCAACAATAATTGCGGCAAGATGCGGGACTTTTTCCCCGTTTTGTTTCATGATATTTACTTCTGCAGTAATCTCATTTTTAATATCGTCCGAAGTTTTTTTCCCGTCTAGAATTGTCATTTTTTTGTTATTTCAGATTTAAAATTTTAGGTACAAAGTTGTGTGGGTACCTAAAACGAATTGTAGTTAGTTATTAGTATCTATTTGGGCATGCCCCCAAAAAAGGGGTCGGGCTGTTCGCTCCCGCTTCCCGATGAAAAATCGGGAGAGCTCCACTTCCATCCCTCATGCAAAAAATTAAGGTTTAAAATTTCATTTACTTGAAACTTTAAACCTTAAAATTCAACTGTTTATTTCATTCCGGGCATTCCGCCTTTCATTCCGCCGCCCATCATTTTCATCAAATTTTTTCCTCCAGGACCTTGCATCATTTTCATCATTTTACTCATTTGGTCAAACTGTTTCATCAACTGGTTGACTTGTTCAATTTTGGTTCCCGAACCTTTTGCGATTCGCGTTTTGCGTTTTACATCAATCAGGGATGGTTTTTTACGTTCAATGGGAGTCATTGAATGAATAATGGCTTCAATGTGTTTGAATGCATCGTCTTCAATTTCTACGTCCTTCATTGCTTTGGAAGCACCTGGAATCATTCCTACCAAATCCTTCATGTTACCCATTTTCTTCACTTGCTGAATTTGAGTTAAGAAATCGTCGAAACCAAACTCGTTTTTAGCGATTTTCTTCTGAAGTTTTCGTGCTTCCTCTTCGTTAAATTGTTCCTGAGCTCTTTCTACTAAAGAGATAACGTCACCCATTCCTAAAATACGTTCGGCCATACGGGCGGGATAAAACACGTCGATGGCCTCCATTTTCTCACCCGTACCGATGAATTTGATGGGTTTATTGACCACGGATTTAATCGAAATCGCAGCTCCACCACGGGTATCTCCGTCTAATTTTGTTAAAATAACGCCGTCAAAATTCAAACGGTCGTTAAAGGCTTTGGCCGTATTTACCGCATCTTGTCCCGTCATGGCATCCACAACAAACAAAGTTTCATGCGGTTGAATGGCTTTGTGTACATTCGCAATTTCGTTCATCATTTGCTCATCCACTGCCAAACGTCCAGCCGTATCAACGATTACAACGTCAAAACCATTGGCTTTAGCGTAAGCAATCGCTTTTTGAGAAATTTCAACAGGATTTTTATTCTCTGGTTCAGAATATACCTCCACCCCAATTTGATCTCCCACCACATGCAGCTGGTTGATTGCCGCAGGACGGTAGATATCACAAGCAACCAATAATGGTTTTTTGTTCTTTTTTGTTTTTAAATAATTGGCTAATTTACCAGAAAAAGTAGTTTTTCCTGATCCTTGCAATCCCGACATCAAGATGACGGAAGGTTTTCCCGACAAATTGATTCCGGCGGCATCGCCACCCATTAATTCGGTCAACTCATCTTTGACCAACTTCACCAACAATTGTCCCGGTTGCAATGTGGTCAATACATCCTGACCAATCGCTTTTTCTTTTACTCTAGTTGTAAAATCTTTGGCAATTTTGAAGTTAACATCGGCATCGAGTAAAGCACGACGGACCTCTTTTAAAGTTTCGGCAACGTTAACTTCTGTAATTTTACCGTGTCCTTTTAGTATATGAAATGCTTTGTCGAGCTTGTCGCTTAAATTATCAAACATAAGAGTGTGTCTTTTAGAGTTGCAAATATAAGCGAAACCCTTTAAGTTTCAAAAAGTGAGAGGGTCAAAGTTGTGCCATTGGTCTTAAGAAAAAGGTATGGGTTATTAGCCCCGTCCCGAAGCTTCGGGAGTAGCGGAAAACCCGGAAACGCAGAGGCAAATTTTTCCTGCAAGAAAAGAGCGACTAACGGAAGCTCCTTTTATGGCTTGGAAAAATAGCCTTTGGGTTGAGGATTTGTAGCGAAAAACGGGATTGGCTTCAAAAAAAAACAGAATACTATTCATTTGAAAATCCTGATATTGTCAAAGAAATCTGTTTTTAGAAGTAAAAAAAAACCACAACTTTAAAATTGTGGCTTTATAATTTTTTTTAATTTTTCTCGAAAGTAAGATAATCCGTTCCTCCATTTCCCCCACTCACATCGATGAGTTCAAGTTTTGTAGAAGTCCGAGATTGAATATCCCAGTCGTCCGACAACTCAATAAATTTTACGGGCCCTGAAAATGAAATAATAAAATCCAAATCATTACTTGGGCTGTCGTCATTAGAATTATCGGTAGCAACTATCCAAGAACCCATGTATTCATTAGTGCCATTTGTAGCCATTAAAATAGTATTGGGACTAAATGTAAAGTTGTAACCATTAAAATCGGTGGTCTCATCGTCTCCGCTGTCGATGTATTTTGTAATTCTCCATGTTCCTGACGACATTGTATTGGTTACGTCGGTAATGGTTGGAGAAGTCGAACTTCCATTATCGTCAGAACTGCAAGAAAATGTAAGTCCTACGAAGCAAACTGCCAATGCAGTAAAAAAAATCTTTTTCATTTTTAAATTGATTTATTGGTTTATAAATATAACGCAATATCGGTTTTATTAGTACATCAAATATAATGTTAAGCAAATATTAAGAATTGGAATGACCAATGAAATTTTAACTTGTCTTGTTCCTATTAAAACTGAAAATAAATAAAAGGTTGTGGTCCGCTCGATGCCGTTGCAAAAACAATCCAAAATACAAACGCGAGAACCAATGCTTTAAATACCACGGGCAATTTCCCGAAGGTATCTTGCAAGAATTGTATGATGCTTTGTGGTAAAAAATGCCACACAAAACCAATCAACATTACTAAAAACACATTCTGATACCCTTGAATAATAGTCCACCATTGATTAAAATTGAGTTGCACTTTTCCGATATTTTCAATCAACTCAAAAGCGGTGGCAAAATCTCTTGCACGGAAGAAAATCCAGCAAAAAACAACAAAATGAAAAGTGACTAAAATGCTCAAAAATCGTGTTACCACATTTTTTGGAATTTGGAAAAATTCTTTAAAAAAACGTTCTACCACAAGTGCCAAACCGTGTAGAGTTCCCCAAATAACAAACTTCCACGAGGCGCCGTGCCACAATCCGCCCAATAACATCGTGATGAATAAATTGACGTACGTTCGAAATTTTCCTTTGCGGTTTCCGCCCAGCGAAATGTACAAATAATCGCGCAACCAAGACGACAACGAAATGTGCCAACGCCGCCAAAACTCTGTAATAGAACCCGATTTATAGGGCGTTCGAAAATTGAGCGACAACTTGAACCCCATCAATAATGCAATTCCAATAGCCATATCGGAATAGCCCGAAAAATCGCAATAAATTTGAATGGCATAACCATACGAAGCCATCCAGTTTTCAAAAGCGGTGTAACTGTTGGGCGAATCAAAAACACGATCAACAAAATTGAGCGAAATATAATCTGAAATAACTGCTTTCTTTAAAACCCCACCAATAATCAAAAAAAGTGCTTTATTGACATCTTCCCTACTCAAGTTGAGTTTTTGGTACATTTGCGGAACAAACTCTGAAGCCCTAACAATCGGCCCTGCCACAAGTTGCGGAAAAAACGATAAGTAAAACATATAATCAACATACTGCTTCGTAGGCTCTAGTTCGCGACGGTATACATCAATCACATAACTCATCGACTGAAAAGTGTAAAACGAAATTCCAACAGGTAAAATAATATCGTAAAAAGATAAATTCGAATCGAAGATTCCATTGTAATTGTCGATGAGGAAATTGGTATATTTGAAATAACCCAACAGTGATAAGTTGACAAAAACGCTTACGTACAAATAAAATTTTCGATAAAATTTTAAAGTTTCTTGGTGTAAGAGTCGCGCCAAATTATAATCCAAAAGACCCGTAAAAATGAGCATTCCTACATACAATCCGCTAGATTTATAATAGAAAAAAAGTGAAAAAGCCACTACATATAAATTTCTCCAAAATGTAGTTTTCGACTTGGTAATCAAAATATAAACGGGATAGAAAATCAAAAACATCCCTAGAAACAAAGCTGAATTGAACAAAATGGGTTCTTTGGGATTGTACACAAACCAACTTTCCACTGTATTCCAAGTGGTTGCTCCAAAAACAGCAGTAAACCAATCCATACTATTCATTTACCAATGTATTTTTATAATTTTCGAACGCTTCAATAATCGCTTTGGCCAACAATTTTCCTTGTTTTTCATAACCTGCTTTGGTATAATGCACCCGATCATTTCCTATAATTCCTGTCTTTACATTTCGATTCACGCCATACAAACCACCCATGTCCGAATATAAATCCCATACGGCTACGTTTCTGCTGTAGGCCAAATCAATAATTTTTTTGCTGTAATCGGCCACAAAAGTATTGGGGTATTTTCTTTTGAATAAAGACGGCGGAGGCGTTGCAACGATAATTTCTACAAACGGATTTTGTTTTCTTGCATTTGTAATAAATAAATCCAACTGGGCAATAAAATCTTCCGACTTCATCTTATCAAACGATTCGTTGGTACCAAAAGACAACACCAAAATGTCGGGACGCAAGGCTTTTAACTGTTCGAAAAACAAAGGGTATTTATTATAGTCCGAAAATTTTGCTCCATTTATACCCGAATTATGGTACAAAACACCGCTTTTATCGTTTTCCAAAATAATCCCGTTGAGTTCGAAAACATTTTGATCTTTATTGGGAATCAAGTATATTTTATCTAAGGCATTTTCACTTTCGTAAAAATGCGAAAAAGCATCTTTTTGAATTTCTAATGGAATAAATTCGGAACGAGAAATACTCCGGTTTTGCTTTTCGTTCGTCGGTATTTTCAACGTTTTTCCTGCACGAATATTGTTTGATTTTAATCCATTTGCTCTTTTCAAAGCGGTAATTGAAACATTGTATTTTTCGGCAATAGAACCCAAAACATCGCCACTTTTTATTTTATGCGTAATGGTTTTAGGAACTTGTGATTCAAAAACTATTGTTTTTTTTGCTGTAGCCAAATCAAAACTTCCGACATTACTTGGCGTTAGAATTTTGATTTTTGTAAAATAATTATCTTGCTCTCTGGCATTTAATTCGATGGCAAAATCGGCTCTTTTAGTCTGCAATAAAATGCCTGTCAAACCAATATTTTCATTCGATAGCGGTTTGATATTTCTAAAGGAATTAAAACTTCCGTTCGATGAAAACCGCACATCCCAAGGTCCGTTGGTTTTGGCCAAATTGTACGGAAAAACCAAACCGCGTCCACCGTTTCCGTATTCGTTTTGCAAGCGTTCGCGAACCGCATTGGTCATTAAATCGGCTTGAATGTGTGAATCGCCAACATGAAAAATATTAATTTTCTGTTTTGGAAACGCACCATCAATTGATTTCAGTTGCGCTAATTTTTCGTAGAAACAAATCAACGCATTTGGATTAATCAGTGCCATTTCGGTTTCAATTACCACCGTGGAATCAATCGAAACCGAATCCATTTCTACAAAAGTAGTATCTAATTCTTGGGCGTGACCTTTTGTCAAAAAAAGCAGCAAACACATTGTATGAAATAACTTATTCATGTGTTTCTGGTGTTTCAGTCTCTGAAAAAATCGTGTCTATAAGTGACTTCTTTTTTGGTGGAGCTACTTTTTTATTTTTACGCAAAACTTTATATTCCTGATAACCTTCGTCGATTTGGTCGTAAATAATTTTAGCAATTTTTTTCGCTCCCCGAAAGTTGAAATGCGTGTAATCTTTATTGGCCAAAACGGGCTCTTCTTCCGTCCATTTTACCATAGAACCGTCGCCACCCATTAATGTAAATAAATTCACGTAACTCGATTTTGTTTTCAAAGCATAACGTTTTTGAGACAAAGTCAACGGTACAACTGCAGAGTCGGTTTTCATTTCCAAATCGTATTTGGTTGATTTATCTGCCGTAGAAACCACTAAAATCGCAACACCCGGAAAACATTCGCGCAGTCGATTGATGGTTTTGGTCATACTTCGGTCGTACCAATTGTAGTCTTTGGTACCGTAATTCAATACGTTGGTGCCGTAATGCAATACAATTAAATTGTAATTCAATTGTTCTTGAAAAGCTTTCATCGTTGCCACATCAAACTTTGATATTGGAATCCCAGAATTTCCTCTTTGTGAAAAATTATCGACGTGAACGCCTACGCCATCGTCAAAATTAAATCCATAAATTGGAATCGAATCTGCTTTTGTGAAATTAACTTTCAACTGTTTTAAAGGCGTTTTAGAAAGCGATAATGTATTTAAAACACGGTTCGGCATCAGTGTTTTCCGAATGGTATCGTTGCCAATCATGTAAGTTAACTGACCTTTTTTATTTTTGGCACTTCCATAAAAAAGCGTTGGATTATGCAGTTGTGTATTGAACCTCGAACGTCCCGCTTTGTATTTTACCCACGCTGCATGGGCGGTATCATTGGCAAAAAACACATGGCCGTTAACGCCAAAAGAACGCAACGGATATTTGATATTCAAATACGATTGGGTTTTCCAATTTCCTGAAAACTCGTGTGAAACCGAACTTCTTGAACCAGCAGATTCGGAAGTAATAGATACAAATCCAACACCTTGTCCGCCAAATTTTTCCTGAAAATAAGTTCTAAAATCTTGGACAATCATGTCGCCGTCCGTCATCGAATCGCCAAAATAGGCAATCCGTACTTTCGCTTTTTTAGTGGTTTCCAACTGATACAATTGTTCGAAAAAAGGAATCAGGTATTGATTTCCTTTGTAATTTTCAAACTTCTCTTCGGGAAATTTTACACCGTTGCTTTCTTCGAAAACGATGGGTTGCCTGGCTATCGAATCGTCTTTAGTCATGATTTTACCGGCCAAGTCAGGTTCGGCATCAAAAGCGTCCAAAAGCATACTATCTATTAATACGTTTTTAGTGCTACCCGCTTTTTCGGAGAATATTTTATTAGGCAAAAATTTCTTTAACCCCAAGAAAAACCCTGTAGCCAAAAGCAAAATCAGAAAAGACTGAAAAAAATAAGACGCGTTTGTTTTCACTAACTAATTATGAGTTATGTGTTATGTGTTATGAATTATAATTTACCTTTAGTGGTGACAATATACTTCGTATATTTTTGAGCAACTCGACAGGGTGATCATTCATGCTTGTAATTTTTTTTCACTTATATAATTTGTTGCTTTTAAAAGTTCGAGCCTATACATATTCTCATCACATTCTTTTTGCGAAATAGATGATTTATGAATAAAATCGGCTTTGCTTTGACTGTTAATTGCTTCTTTGACATTAGCGCCAAATGAAGTTCCTGAACGTACCAATTGTTTACTTAATATATAGTCTTTCCCTTCAGTCAGTACCTCATAAAAGTTCACGACTCGAACAGCAAACGCAAAACCTTTATTTTTTACAATAATCTCACCCATAATTCCTACTCATTAATTTAAAATCCTAAAATGCAAGTTACTCACATTCATAGACCATAAATCATAGTTATTTACATTCTCTCAGGCACAGAAATTCCCAATAAACCAAATGCGGAAGCAATGGTTTCGCCTACTTTTTTCGAAAGTTGGACACGGAACTTTTTTGCTTTTTCATCGTCTGAACCTAAAATGGGCACTGATTGGTAGAACGAATTGTATTCCTTAACCAAATCATACGTATAATTGGCAACCAAAGCAGGACTGTGATTATGAGCTGCATTCTGAATCACTTCTGGATAGAGCGCCAATACTTTGATTAATTCTTTCTCCTTTTCGTGAAGTGAAATTTCGGCAACTGAAAAAGTTGAAGATTCAAAATCAAAATCTGCTTTTCGGATAATCGACTGAATTCGAGCGTAGGTATATTGAATAAAAGGTCCTGTATTTCCGGCAAAATCAACAGATTCTTCTGGGTTAAACAATATTCGTTTTTTAGGATCTACTTTTAGAATGTAATATTTCAACGCTCCCAAACCTATAGTTCGGTACAATTCGGCTTTTTCAGTTTCGGTGTAACCGTCAAGTTTTCCAAGTTCTTCGGCAATGTTTTGAGCGGTTTGTGTCATTTCTTGCATCAAATCGTCGGCATCAACTACTGTTCCTTCACGGCTTTTCATTTTACCAGAAGGCAAATCGACCATTCCGTAGGAAAGATGAAACAGGTTTTTAGACCAATCAAATCCTAGTTTTTTTAAAATCAAGAACAACACTTTAAAATGATAATCTTGTTCGTTTCCAACCGTATACACCATTCCGCCTACATCTGGAAAATCCTTGACTCGTTGAATTGCCGTTCCAATATCTTGCGTCATGTAAACCGCAGTTCCGTCCGATCGAAGTACAATTTTTCGGTCCAAGCCATCTTCGGTTAAGTCAATCCAAACCGAACCGTCCGGATCTTTTTCGAAAATACCTTTTTCCAAACCGATTTGAACCACGTCTTTACCTAGTAAATAGGTGTTGCTTTCATAATAATAGGAGTCGAAATCAACGCCCATATTTTGATAAGTAGATGCAAAACCATCGTAAACCCACTGGTTCATTGTTTTCCAAAGTGCAATTACTTCTGGTTTTCCAGCTTCCCAATCCAGAAGCATTTGTTGGGCTTCAAGCATAATTGGAGCAAGCTTTTTAGCATCATCCTCTGTTTTACCTTGAGCAACCAGTTCGTTGATTTGGTTTTTATATTCCTTGTCAAAAGCAACATAATAATTTCCAACCAATTTATCGCCTTTAAGTCCGGTACTTTCAGGAGTTTCGTTTTTACCCGATTTCTGCCAAGCCAACATCGACTTGCAAATATGAATTCCTCTATCGTTGATGATTTGTGTTTTATAGACTTTCTTTCCCGAAGCTTTGATAATTTCGGCAACCGAAAAGCCCAAAAGATTGTTTCGAACATGACCCAAATGTAAAGGCTTGTTGGTGTTTGGCGAAGAATACTCGACCATTACCGCTTTAACTTCGCTCAATTCGGCTTCGCCTCGGGTGTCATCTTCTTTTGGGGAGACAAATCCGAAGTTGCTATCTGCTTTAATTGTATTGAAAAAGTGCATGTAATAATCGTCTGAAATCACGATGTTCAGGAATCCAGAAACGACGTTAAATGCTTTTACCTCTTTTACATTTTCCACCAAATAGGCTCCAATCTTGTTTCCCAACTCGACAGGATTGCTTTTGATTTGCTTCAAAAGCGGAAAAATAACCATTGTAATATCGCCTTCAAATTCCCTACGTGTAGCCTGAAATTCGATTTTTTCGATTGTGGTATCAAAAACAACCTGAATGGCTTTCTGGATTTCCGGGGTAAGTGTTTGAATTAGCGACATAATATTATTTTTTTAAGAGTGCAAATATAATTGGAATTCGGTAATTTGAAGTAGTAAAATTGACATTATATATTATCACTATTATCCGAAAGTCTAAAATAAAAAAAGCCTGAGATTCCCTTATTTTTGTTTTGCGAAAAATAAAATAATTTTATGGGACTCTTCAGGCGAAACAAA
>NZ_JBIPPD010000209.1:0-5765 GCF_044368625.1 Flavobacterium sp.
AAATCCTTTTAGTGCCCAACAAGTACTTGCTGGTTTTATCAAATATCTTTTGAGAGATTGTCTTATTGGATTTTTAGTAGCCCTAATTTTTAGAAACAAGCGAACCCTATAATATGAATATATCGATCGTTATCCCGCTTCTCAACGAAGAAGAATCACTCCTCGAACTGCACAACTGGATTGTGAAGGTAATGAACGCTCGTCAATACAGTTATGAAATTGTTTTTATTGACGATGGAAGTACCGATAACTCGTGGCTGATTATCGAGGGATTATCTGTTGAAAATCCAAATGTGAAAGGCATTCGGTTTTTAAAGAATTTTGGAAAGTCGCAAGCTTTACATGCTGGTTTTGCTAAAGTGCAAGGCGATGTCATTATCACTATGGACGCCGACTTGCAGGACAGTCCTGAAGAGATACCAGCCTTGTACGACATGATTATCAATCAGAAATTTGATTTGGTTTCCGGTTGGAAAAAAAAGCGTTACGATTCGGTAGTATCAAAAAATTTACCTTCTAAATTATTCAATTGGGCGGCAAGAAAAACTTCGGGCGTCGAACTCAATGATTTTAATTGTGGGTTGAAAGCCTACAAAAATATGGTGGTCAAAAACATCGAAGTTTCGGGCGAAATGCACCGTTACATTCCAGTATTGGCAAAAAATGCGGGGTTTGGAAAAATTGGCGAAAAAGTAGTTTTGCACCAAGCTCGAAAATACGGCGTGACCAAATTTGGAATGGATCGTTTTATCAACGGATTTCTTGATTTAATTACCATTTGGTTCCTCTCCCGATTTGGTAAACGACCGATGCATTTATTTGGATTGTTAGGCTCCATTATGTTTGTTATTGGATTTTTAGCAACACTTTTCATAATAATCATTAAATTAGTAAAATTAAAATCGGGTTACGACACTATTTTAGTAACCGATAATCCGTTGTTTTACATCGCTTTAACCGCTATGATGATTGGAACGCAATTGTTTTTGGCTGGATTTCTGGGCGAAATTATTTTGAGAACAAAAAATAACGAAGAACGGTATAAGATTTCGGAAGTAATTTAAAGTATAAAAAGAATTTGTTCTTCTAATTAATGATGTTACGAAAAGCAACTTTTCAAACTTAAGATTACAAATCGATCTCAAATTAAAATAAAAAAATAGGTTTCACTAAAACATAAAAACATGCACATTCCTGAAAACATCTTACAGCAAGTAAACGAGTGGTTATCGCCAACATTCGATGCCGAAACCCAAGAAAAGATTAAAGAAATGATGACCTCTTCTCCAAAGGAGTTGGAAGAAAGTTTCTATAAAAATTTAGAATTTGGAACCGGCGGCATGCGGGGAATTATGGGTGTGGGAACCAATCGTATCAACAAATATACATTGGGAAAAAACACACAAGGACTTGCCAATTATATGAAGCAGGTTTTTCCAAACAAAGAACTCAAAGTAGCCATTGCTTTTGATTGCCGACACAACAGCAATACGTTGGCAAAAGTGGTTTCGGATGTTTTTTCTGCAAATGGCATTAAAGTGTACTTGTTTTCGGATTTAAGACCAACACCAGAACTGAGTTTTGCGGTAAAATATTTGAAATGTCAAGCTGGAATTGTCCTTACTGCTTCACACAACCCCCCGGAATATAACGGATACAAAGTATATTGGGAAGATGGAGGTCAACTCGTGCCGCCTCAAGATGGTGAAATCATCAAGCTAATTGAAGAATTGAACTACAATCAAATCCATTTTCAAGCCAATGAAAATTTGATACAATACATCGATAAGGAAGTGGACGATGCTTTTGTAAAATCATCAATCGAAAATGCTAGTTTTGATACGCCTGTTTCCGCCAAAGACAATTTGAACATCGTGTTCACGTCTTTGCACGGCACTTCGATTAAATCGGTGCCGCAAACCTTGGAACAAGCGGGTTACAAAAACGTACATTTAGTTCCCGAACAATCCGTTCCAAATGGAGACTTTCCAACAGTAAAATCGCCAAACCCCGAAGAACCAGAAGCGTTGACTATGGCTTTGGCTTTGGCCGAAAAACTACATGCTGATATTGTTATTGGCACTGATCCCGATTGTGATCGACTGGGTGTTGCCGTTCGAGATAACGAAGGCAAAATGAAGTTGTTAAACGGAAACCAAACCATGGTTTTAATGACGGCATTTTTATTAGAACAATGGAAAAAAGAAGGCAAAATTAACGGAAAACAATTTGTTGGATCTACAATAGTGTCCACTCCAATGATGATGGCGCTTGCAGAAGGTTACGACGTAGAATGTAAAGTGGGATTGACGGGCTTTAAATGGATTGCTAAAATGATCAAAGACTTTCCTGAACTAGAATTCATTGGTGGTGGAGAAGAAAGTTTTGGCTACATGGTGGGCGATGCTGTTCGCGACAAAGACGCCGTTGCAGCCACTTTATTGATTTGTGAAGTTGCCGCTCAAGCCAAAGCCAATGGAAGTAGCGTATATAAAGAACTCATCAATTTATATGTAGATTTCGGGTTTTACAAAGAACATTTGGTTTCCTTAACTAAAAAAGGAATTGAAGGTTTGGTAGAAATCAATCAAATGATGGTGGAATTGCGCGAAAATCCTTTGAAAGAATTGGGCGGACAACGCGTGATTATGGTTGAAGATTATAAAAATGCCACAGCACTCAACCTGTTGACCAATGAAACGGAGCCGCTTCACATTCCAAAATCGGATGTTTTGATTTATTACACCGAAGACGGTTCGAAAATTGCGGCACGACCAAGCGGTACGGAGCCAAAAATTAAATTTTACGTGAGTGTAAATACTCCCTTAGATTCTAAAGACCATTTTGACGAAACAAATCGATTTTTAGATCAAAAAATTCAATCTATTTTAAAAGATCTAAACGTCAATTAATGAGCAGTATCAAACAAATTCTTCCTTTTGTAAAACCCTATAAAAGATATGCCTATTTAAACATATTTTTCAATGTACTTTATGCCCTTTTCAGTACGTTATCGTTCATCGTTTTGATGCCGATGATCAATGTACTATTTGAAAAAGACAAGAAAAACTATGTAGAACCGGTTTATATGGGAATTACCAAACTTAAATCATTTTTAGAAAACTTTTTAAGTTTCCATTTAACGCGTTTTACCGATGAAAATGGCATAAGTTTCACTTTAGGCGTTTTAGTAACTGGAATTATTTCTATTTTCTTGCTCAAAAATCTGTTCGATTACTTGGCGATGTTTTTTATTAATTTTCTGCGAAACGGTATTGTGAAAGATATGCGAAATGCCTTGTACAAAAAAACCTTGGAACTTCCGATTGCTTTTTTTTCGGAGAAACGAAAAGGCGATACCATTGCTCGAATTTCGAATGATGTAAATGAAGTGCAAAATTCGATGCTTTCTGTACTAGAAATTATTGTAAAAGAACCACTTACCATTATTTTTACGATAACGGCGATGTTTTTGATAAGTGTGAAATTGACCGTATTTGTATTCGTTTTTATCCCCATTTCCGGGTTTATTATCTCGCTCATTGGAAAACAATTAAAAAGACAATCGACAAGAGCTCAAGAAGAACAAGGTATTTTTCTATCTACTATTGAAGAAACTTTAGGCGGCTTGAAAGTCGTAAAAAGTTACAATGCCGAAAATTATTTCAATACCGTTTTTAAAAATTCTACTGAAAGATTTTATCATCTATCGAATGCTATTGGCAACCGGCAAAATTTAGCTTCGCCCGTAAGTGAGTTTATGGGCATATTTGTAATTGCAGTACTTTTATGGTACGGAGGCAATATGGTTTTAGTCGAAAACTCCTTAAATGGCGGTGCTTTTATTGCCTATATGGGATTGGCATACAATATTTTAACTCCCGCAAAATCAATCTCGAAAGCGTCGTATGCGGTGAAAAGAGGAAACGCAGCTGCAGAGCGAATTTTAGAAATTTTGCACGAACAAAATCCGATACAAAATAAATTAGACGCCATTTCGAAAACTGAATTTCACGACAATATCTCGATTAAAAATATTAACTTTAAATACGAAGACGAAATTGTTCTCAAGAACTTTTCGTTAGACATAAAGAAAGGTCAAACCGTAGCTTTAGTGGGACAATCAGGAAGCGGAAAAAGCACAATTGCCAATTTGTTAACCCGTTTTTATGACGTTCACGATGGTGAAATTAAAATTGACGGCACTAATATCAAAGACCTGAATTTAAAATCACTTCGTGGATTAATGGGACTGGTAACACAAGACAGCATTTTATTTAACGACACCATCAAGGCGAATATTTGCTTAGGAAAACTTGATGCTACCGATGAAGAAATTATTGCTGCCTTGAAAATTGCCAATGCATTTGAATTTGTAGATAAATTACCCAAAGGAATTTATACCAACATCGGCGACAGCGGCAACAAATTATCAGGCGGTCAAAAACAACGTTTGTCCATAGCTAGAGCGGTTTTGAAAAATCCTCCGATTATGATTTTGGACGAAGCTACATCAGCATTGGATACGGAAAGTGAAAAATTTGTTCAAATCGCATTGGAAAACATGATGCAAAATAGAACCTCAATTGTTATCGCACATCGATTATCAACGATTCAAAAAGCAGATAAAATTGTTGTAATGCAAAACGGTGAGATTGCCGAACAAGGTTCGCACGAACAACTTTTGGCACTGGATGGTACGTATACCAAACTGGTGATGATGCAAAGTTTTGAATAATTTTAAATTTCAAGAACATGAAGAGAGAATATTTTGGGATGCTTTTTTTATTGCTTTCCGTTGCACTTATATTGATGGCTTATTACCTTTTTTCTGAAGAAATTGTTACTGCTTATTTGTCTCGATTTGTAATCATCTGGTTATTAGTAGCTTTTTACGCAGGACAATATTCGATGAAATTTCCAAAAGCTTTTTAAATGTACATTTTCGACCCAAGAATAAGGCTTCCAGAAGATCCAGACACCATTATTTGGAAATACTTGGACTTATCTAAATTTGTCGATTTATTGTTGTACAAAAAACTTTTTATGTCAAGGTCTGACAAATTTGAAGACCAATACGAAGGAACGTTCAGTGAACCTACTTATGAAGAGATTAAAAAACTAGCCAAAGACAATCCCCACTTTTTGGACTATTACAAAAGGCACCGCAAAAATGTAGTCATCAGCAGTTGGCACATCAATGAATATGAATCATTTGCGATGTGGCAAATTTTTACACAAAAAAATGAAGGTTTGGCCATTCAATCGACGTTGGGAAAACTGCAAAAGGCCTTGGCGGTAGACACTGAATTTGAACAATTTGTAGGCGAAGTAAACTACATTGATTACAAAAAAGAATATATTCCGTTTGACAATACTTTCTTTCCATTTCTCTTTAAACGCAAAAGTTTTCAATACGAAAGGGAAGTTCGCATCATTTCTGACCTAACCAAATTTGACTTAGAGATTGACAATGGTTTGAAAATTGATGTCAATATTGAGGAGTTGATTGAGAAAATTTACATTCATCCCAAATCTGAAAATTGGTACAAAAAGCTCGTAACGGATTTGGTTGCTAAACTGGGTTTTGACTTTCAAACGGAAAAATCAGATTTAGAAAGCGATATTTTGATTTAACTTAAGTAAGAAGAAAGTTATATTGTCGCAATTATTACCAAGTACTTTTGCCACAGATTAAAAAGATTAAAAGGATTTTTAATCTATGAGACTAAGCAATCTGTGTTCATCTGTACAATCCGTGGCAA
>NZ_JBIPPD010000338.1:0-3711 GCF_044368625.1 Flavobacterium sp.
CCTCGGTAACTGGTGATGAGCGGGCGCAACCTGAAACGAGGCTTGATGCCTAGTTGCTTGCATGTGTCCGCGAAGTCGTGCTCTAGGTAGAAGGCTTGGGGGTTTGCGTCCGCTTTGAACTTGAAGTGGTATTCGCCATCGGCGTCTACATAGACGTCCATCACATCTTCGCGTGGGAAAGCGTTAGACAGTAGGCGCTTGGCTTCGGCCACGCTCACGCGGGCTGCGTTGGGCAGGCGAACAACGTTCATCGGCACCCCTTCAGGTGTCAGCCTTCAATCAGGAGCCCCAGCAGGCGGGTGAAGGTTTCCCGCTCTTCGGTTCGCGGGCCTAGCTGGGGCAGAGCAGTCTAGCGTTAGGCGGAAGCCACTACGCGCAGGCCTGCCGGCACTGACTGCGCCGGGTCGAAATCAATCCCGGCCTGCTCAAGAATCCAGGCTTCTATTTTTTCGTGATGCACGCGCAGCAAGTCCAGCGGTCGGCGGATGTAGTTTTGCTCGCGCACGCCTTGCGGTGCGTGGCCTTGAATCTGTGCGCTGATGCCGCCCGGAATGTCCAGCCACTCGCACAGGCTGGCAAAGGAGCGGCGCAGGCCGTGCAGCGTCAATCCTTCCAGGCCCGCAGCAGCACAGGCGCGGCGGTGCGCAATGCTGGGGTCAACAAGGCGCCCTGATGCGCTGCTTATGCTCACGCCACCCTCGGGCGCCTGGGTGCCTTTACTGGCGTGATAGCGGGCTCTGCGGGCGGCGTTCTTGGTGTCGCCGGCAAGGCTCTGCGCACTTGAAAAAACCCAGCCATTGCGGCGCGGCAGCCCCGCCAGCAGATGCGCGACATAGGGCGTGAGCGGCACGGCGCGGCGTTCTTCTATCTTGTCCTTCAGGTCGAGTCCGCGCCATTGCGTGTTGACTTCATCCCAGCGCAGGGCGGCCAGTTCCTCACGGCGGGCACCGGTCAGCAGTAGGCACTGAAGGTAGGCAGAGATAACCGGGTTCGGGATGGCGCGAACGTGCGCAAACCATGCGGCCAACTGCTCGCGTTGCAGGTAGTCATTGCGCACCCTCGGCCTGCCTGCTGCCTCGCGGGCCTTCTTCGCACTGGCGGCTGTCGGGTCTGCGCGGCCTTTCAGGTCGGGCTCGGCAGCGGCCCAGCGCAGAAACGCCTTCAGCAGCCGCAGTGCCAGTCGCACGCGAGCCGGGCGGGCGGGTGCCTCACGCTTTGCCCACGCTTCCACGGCGGGGCCGTCAAGGTCAACCAGCCGCATTGCCATCAGGGGTGCCAGCGGGCCGGGCTTGGTCAACACGCCGGGCCTTCGCTTCCGCTCTTTGCCGCCTTCCTGAGCAGCTTTAAGGTGGTCGGCATAGGTGCGCTCGCCCCAGTGCGGCTGACGCTCTGCAAGGTAACGCGCCCAGGCTTCGCCCACTGTCAGGGCGGAGGCTGCTTGCTCGATTGCGGCAGCGGCGGCCTGGGCTGCCTTCTCAGCAGTGGCAGCGGCTTTCGCCTCGGCCTGCTCGCGCTCAAGCTCGCGGGGGTCGGTGCCAGCGTCCAGAAGCACAGAAAGGCGCTTTGCCTCGGCGCGGGCTTCCTCGATGCTGTAGGCGGACACGTTGCCGATGGTGCGGCGGATGGTGCGGTTCTTCAGGCTCTGCTCAAAGACAAACGACTTCGCTCCGTTCGGTGTGACGCGAACCCGCAGCCCGTTCCCCTCTGCATCGCGCAAGAAAGCCTGCGCCTTGCCTGGCGGGCAGGTCAGCCGCTCGATAACACCGGCCGTCAGGTTGCAGGGCTTCGTCAGGTCGGGCGCATCAGAGTTGCGGGGCCTTGCCATCGGGTGCCGTCCATTTCCATGTAGGGGCTGTGTAGGGGCAAAGCATGCGTTTTGCCGAACCTCAATCAACGCGAATGCTGTATCTGCATCCAGCATGTGGCTTGTAACGTGTTGATTTATATTGATTGTATCCGTGGCAATCTACACAGGCGAACACTTTCTTGCAGGAATTGAAAATCCGCGTGTCGGTGGTTCGATTCCGCCCCAGGCCACCAAATAAATCAACGACTTAGCCCAGCCCCTCAGGTTGGGCTTTGTTGTTTCTGGGCTCCGTGTAGGGGCTGTGTAGGGGCTGCGCGGGGTTTCCGCCCCCCGAAACGACAAGCCCGGCGCAGTGGCGCTTGAGTTGAAAGCGCGTTTGCGTTGATGTGGTGCAGGGCGGTCGCGCCAGTCTCCCCATCGGCAGTCTGTGCGTCCAGCACCCCAGCGACCGGTCACCGGCTGTCCTAGGCCCTGCACATTGAAGATAGGCGCGGCTCGCAGTCGCCGCTATCCCCCATCGGGGGCGCCGTGTTTCGGCCCGTAGGGATTGCCGAAGTTCGTCGAGTGACTATGCGGGTACTCGTCGAAGGTTTCGTAGCGCGGCCACACTTCCATGCTGCCGGGAACCTTCTGCGCAGCGGGGTCGCGCTCTAGGGCCTCTGCCTCGGTCATCTTCCAGCGGCTACGCACGAGACGGCCAGATGCTGAACAGCGGAGTTTCCATTGCCAGACTTCGATTAGCTTCATGCCGCCATGATGGCTGCCGGCTAGCTCACCAGATGAGCCTACTTTATTGCTGACCGTTCCGCGCGCGTACTCGGTGCCGAAAGTGCAGGCAGCGCCGCCAGCCATTCGCTGCTGATTCCGGCTCAATTTGCTGATTTACCAGCCGCCCCAAATGCCCGCAAACCCGCGCCAGTGCTGGGGAGTTGGGCGCTTGCTGCTGCTGATTTCCGTTCCAGGGGGCGATTTAGTCTGCGAATGGGAAGCCTATCGGTCTGGAAAACGCGTCCGCTCCAGAGAGTGATGCGCCCCCTACCCCTGCCAGCCCTCCCGATACTTGCCGATAGTTTTTCGGCGGCAGGTGCCAACCTAGAACGTCAGGGCCTGCTGCTCGCCGTCAGAACCGCCAGCACAGGGGCGCAGGCATGGCCGCCTCGGCTCTTCGTCCAGGTCGGCGCAGAACTCCGCAGCGATGGCCGCAGTCGCAGCGCTGTAGGCCTGCGCATAAGCTCGGGCTGGCAATCCATCTCCCGCGCCGTCCTTCAGCAGCTCCGCCACGTGGTCGACTCGCTCACGCAACACCAGCAAGCGCCGGGAACCTGCTGCGATGCGCTTCGCTGCCACCGGGTCGGCTGTTGGAACTAGGCCGAACTTCTCGGCCATGTATCGAAGGTGCAGCGGGTGCATGACGATGCAGCGATGCTCCCCGTTGTCGTACTGGGTCAGGCGGATAAGCCCCTCGCCGTGCCCATCTTCGATGCGCTCAATCATCAGGTCTGGAATGTCGTCGTCCATCTCTCGTTCCTTTCCATGCTCAGGCCATCAAGGCGCTGAAGTTGGGGCCGTCCTTGGTCAGCCTCTGATACGGTCCGCAGGCCTCTAAAGCCTCTAGGGGGTGGCATAGGTATAAAGGTGGTACACGCGGTGTCCTATGGCTTGTCATTTCGCCCCTGCTGCTGAATCGGTCGCTATCCCGCATGGCTATTGAGTTCTCGCCCATTTCAGCCACTGTCACGCTGTGTCCTGGTCCTGAATCCCATGTGTCACCCGGTGTCCTGGTTTTCGGGCTGACCACGTCACGCGGTGTCCTGGTGCGCGTCACGCGGTGTCCTGGGTCTTTTTTTTCGTCGCCGCTCGCCTTTGCCTGTTGCTCTGCCTTTTCAATCAAAGCGCAGGCGGCC
>NZ_JBIPPD010000057.1:0-16001 GCF_044368625.1 Flavobacterium sp.
CCTGAGAAGGAACCGTAATTGGAGCTCCGTTTGCTGGATTCAAAATATTGTGAGAAGCCAACATTAATAATTGTGCTTCCAAAATAGCTTCTGGTCCAAGTGGCAAGTGAACTGCCATTTGATCCCCATCAAAATCCGCGTTAAAAGCCGTACATACTAACGGGTGAAGTTGGATCGCTTTTCCTTCAATTAATTTAGGTTGGAAAGCCTGAATACCAAGTCGGTGTAAGGTTGGGGCACGGTTTAATAATACCGGGTGACCTTTAATTACATTTTCAAGGATGTCCCAAACAACTGGTTCTTTTTTGTCAATGATTTTCTTAGCCGATTTCACTGTTTTTACAATACCTCTTTCAATCAATTTACGGATTACAAAAGGTTTGTATAATTCGGCAGCCATATCTTTAGGGATACCGCATTCGAATAATTTCAATTCTGGTCCAACGACGATTACCGAACGAGCCGAATAATCCACACGTTTTCCAAGTAAGTTTTGACGGAAACGACCTTGTTTTCCTTTAAGGGAATCCGAAAGTGATTTCAATGGACGATTCGATTCTGTTTTTACAGCAGAAGCCTTACGTGTATTGTCAAATAATGAATCTACTGATTCTTGCAACATACGTTTTTCGTTTCTCAAGATCACTTCTGGAGCTTTGATTTCCATCAATCTTTTCAAACGGTTGTTACGGATAATTACACGACGGTACAAGTCATTTAAATCTGAAGTGGCAAAACGACCACCATCAAGAGGTACAAGTGGACGTAATTCTGGCGGAATAACAGGAACCACTTTCATAATCATCCATTCTGGACGGTTCTCGCGGTTTAAGTTAGACTCACGGAACGACTCCAAAACTTGTAATATTTTTAATGCTTCCGTTTTACGTTGTTTAGACGTTTCATTGTTAGCGGCGTGTCTCAAATCATAAGACAAAGTATCTAGGTCGATACGGGCTAACAAGTCCATAATACATTCAGCACCCATTTTGGCTACGAATTTATTAGGGTCGAAATCATCTAAATATTGGTTATCAGCTGGAAGTGTATCTAAAATATTTAAATACTCTTCTTCTGTTAAAAAGTCTAATATTTGAACAGATTCTCCTTCTGGATTTTTGGCAATACCCGCTTGAATAACTACATATCTTTCGTAGTAGATGATCATGTCTAATTTCTTAGAAGGCAACCCTAAAATGTATCCAATTTTGTTTGGCAAAGAACGGAAATACCAAATATGTGCGACAGGAACCACCAAGTTGATGTGTCCAACACGGTCTCTTCGTACTTTTTTCTCTGTTACTTCCACACCACATCGGTCGCAAACAATTCCTTTGTAACGGATACGTTTGTATTTGCCGCAAGCACATTCGAAATCCTTTACAGGTCCGAAAATTCTTTCGCAGAAAAGTCCGTCACGTTCTGGTTTGTGTGTACGGTAGTTGATGGTTTCTGGTTTTAAAACTTCACCACGAGATTCTGCCAAAATAGATTCTGGAGAAGCCAAACCGATAGAGATTTTATTAAACCTTTTTACTGGGTTTTTGTCTCTATTATTATTGTTATTATTTCTATTATTCATCATAGTTTTTACTATTGATTTATGTGCAATTAAAAAATTGATTTTGATTCCTAATTTGATGTTTAAAAAAACAACAAACCTTAAATCAGTACCTCGAATTACTTCTCTAAACTTCAACTTCTGATTGAAGTGCTAGTTATATTTTCTACTAAGAAAATATAAAAAATCGGAACGATTTACGGGTATAAATCCTGAAAACTAATTAAAAAAAGTATGCAGTCTCAGTCGCAATTGGCAGTATTAAAACTGAATACTGCGACTGAAAACTGTCTACTGTGTTTATTCTTCTAAACGAATATCAAGTCCAAGACCTTTCAATTCGTGCATCAATACGTTGAATGATTCCGGCAATCCTGGTTCTGGCATTGATTCGCCTTTTACGATAGCTTCGTAAGTTTTAGCTCTACCAATAACGTCATCCGATTTTACCGTCAAGATTTCACGTAAAGTACTTGATGCTCCATACGCCTCAAGTGCCCAAACCTCCATCTCTCCAAAACGCTGACCTCCAAATTGTGCTTTACCACCTAATGGTTGTTGTGTGATTAATGAGTACGGTCCGATTGAACGTGCGTGCATTTTATCGTCAACCATATGACCCAGTTTCAACATATAGATAACTCCAACAGTTGCTCTTTGGTGGAAACGCTCTCCAGTTCCTCCATCGTACAAGTACGTATGTCCGAAACGTGGAATTCCAGCTTCGTCCGTTAATTCATTGATTTGATCTAAAGATGCTCCGTCAAAAATTGGAGTAGCAAACTTGCGACCCAAATTTTGTCCAGCCCAACCTAAAACCGTTTCGTAAATCTGTCCGATGTTCATACGAGAAGGTACACCAAGTGGGTTCAATACGATATCAACAGGCGTTCCATCTTCCAAGAAAGGCATGTCTTCATGACGAACGATTCTTGCAACAATACCTTTGTTACCGTGACGTCCCGCCATTTTATCACCAACTTTTAACTTACGTTTTTTAGCGATATACACTTTAGCCAATTTCAAGATTCCCGCTGGCAATTCATCACCCACAGTAATCGTGAATTTTTCTCGTCGCAATGCACCTTGTAAGTCGTTTAATTTGATTTTATAATTGTGAATCAAATCGTTAACCAACTTATTCGTTTCGTCATCAGCAACCCATTGACCTTTGCTTAAATGTGCAAAATCTTCAACAGCATTCAACATTTTTTGCGTATATTTTTTACCTTTTGGTAAAACCTCTTCGCCTAAATCGTTCATCACTCCTTGCGAAGTTTTCCCGTTAACGATGTTGAATAATTTTTCTACTAATTTATCTTTTAGCTCGTTAAATTTGACTTCGAAACTCATTTCTAAGCCGTCCAAATCGTCCTTATCTTTAGAACGTTTGCGTTTGTCTTTAACCGCTCTTGCAAATAATTTTTTACCTAAAACCACACCATGTAAAGAAGGAGAAGCTTTTAACGAAGCATCTTTTACATCACCTGCTTTGTCACCGAAGATTGCACGAAGCAATTTCTCTTCAGGAGTAGGATCTGACTCACCTTTAGGCGTAATTTTACCAATTAGAATGTCACCAGGTTTAACCTCGGCACCTACTCTAATCATACCATTTTCATCCAAGTCTTTTGTAGCCTCTTCAGAAACGTTAGGAATATCATTCGTCAATTCTTCGTTACCTAATTTCGTATCCCGCACATCTAATGAATAATCATCGATGTGGATAGAAGTAAAGATATCGTCGCGAACTACTTTTTCAGAAATTACAATCGCATCCTCGAAGTTGTACCCTTTCCATGGCATAAACGCTACTTTAAGGTTTCTACCTAAAGCAAGTTCACCATTTTGAGTTGCATAACCTTCAGAAAGTACTTGTCCTTTTACTACTCGATCCCCTTTTCTTACGATAGGCTTCAAGTTTATTGAAGTACTTTGATTGGTTTTTCTGAACTTAATTAGATTGTATGTTTTCTCATCTGAATCAAAACTTACCATACGTTCTTCGTCCGTACGGTCGTATTTAATCGTGATGATGTTTGCGTCTACATATTCAACAACTCCTTCGCCTTCAGCATTGATCAATACTCGGGAATCAGATGCCACTTGACGTTCTAAACCTGTACCAACAATTGGTGCTTCCGGACGCAATAATGGCACTGCTTGACGCATCATGTTTGATCCCATCAAGGCTCTGTTCGCATCATCATGTTCCAAGAAAGGAATTAAGGAAGCTGAAATCGAGGCAATTTGATTTGGAGCAACGTCGGCATAATCCAACTGACTTGGTGTAACTACTGGGAAATCGGCATCTTGCTTAGCAATTACGTTTTCGGCCGTGATGTTACCATCTTTGTCAATTTCGATATTTGCCTGAGCGATCAACATACCTTCTTCTTCTTCTGCACTTAAATATACAGGATCAGAATCGAGCACCAATCGACCATTGTTTACTTTACGGTAAGGTGTTTCGATGAATCCCATACCGTTTACTTTCGCATAAACTCCAAGGGAAGAAATCAAACCAATGTTTGCACCCTCTGGGTTTTCAATCGGACATAAACGACCGTAGTGTGTATAGTGAACGTCACGAACCTCAAATCCGGCACGTTCTCTTGACAAACCACCTGGTCCTAGAGCTGATAAACGACGTTTGTGCGTGATTTCTGCTAATGGATTGGTTTGATCCATAAATTGAGACAACTGATTGGTCCCAAAGAAAGAGTTGATAACCGACGATAATGTTTTAGCATTAATCAAATCAATTGGTGTAAACACCTCATTATCTCTAACATTCATACGCTCACGAATGGTTCTTGCCATACGGGCCAAACCTACACCGAATTGCGCAGAAAGTTGTTCGCCGACTGTTCTAACACGACGGTTTGACAAGTGGTCGATATCATCAATCTCTGCTTTAGAGTTAATCAACTCAATCAAGTATTTTACAATTGTAATGATATCTTCTTTGGTCAAGACTTGCTTTTCCATTGGGATATCCAATTGTAATTTTTTATTCATTCTGTAACGACCTACTTCACCTAAATTGTAACGTTGGTCAGAGAAGAACAATTTATCGATAATACCACGCGCTGTTTCTTCATCAGGCGGTTCGGCATTACGCAATTGTCTGTAGATATGCTCAACAGCTTCTTTTTCGGAGTTTGTTGGATCTTTTTGAAGCGTATTGTGAATGATGGCATAATCCGCTTGATTAGCATCTTCTTTGTGCAACAAAATAACTTTAACGTTAGCATCAAGGATTTCTTCTACATTATCTTTGTCGATAATTGTATCACGATCCAAGATGATTTCGTTACGTTCGATAGAAACCACTTCTCCGGTATCTTCATCCACGAAGTCTTCATGCCAAGTATTCAAGACACGAGCAGCTAATTTTCTGCCGATATATTTTTTTAAACTTGTTTTAGAAACTTTAATTTCTTCGGCAAGATCAAATATTTCAAGAATATCTTTATCGCGTTCGAAACCAATAGCTCTAAATAAAGTTGTTACTGGTAATTTTTTCTTTCTATCGATATAAGCATACATTACGCTGTTGATATCGGTAGCAAACTCTATCCAAGAACCTTTAAAAGGAATTACACGAGCAGAATATAATTTTGTTCCATTTGCGTGGAAAGATTGTCCGAAGAACACACCAGGAGAACGGTGAAGTTGAGAAACAACCACACGTTCTGCTCCATTAATTACAAAAGTACCACTTGGCGTCATGTAAGGAATGGTCCCTAAATATACGTCTTGCACAATAGTTTCGAAATCTTCGTGTTCAGGATCTGTACAATATAGTTTTAACCTTGCTTTTAAAGGTACACTATAAGTTAGACCTCTTTCGATACACTCTTGAATGGTATAACGTGGTGGATCAACAAAATAATCAAGGAACTCTAAAACGAATTGGTTTCTAGTGTCAGTGATTGGAAAATTTTCCATGAAGGTATTGTAAAGTCCTTCGTCGCCTCTTTCATCGGATTTAGTTTCCAACTGGAAAAAATCCTTAAAAGATTTAACCTGAATATCCAGGAAATCTGGATAATTAGGTATATTTTTAGTAGAGGCAAAATTCAATCTTTCAGTCTGATTTGTTATCATCTATGGACAAAATTTTGATTAAAAAAAAGTAAATAATTTTTGTGTAAAACACTGTTTAACTTATACTTTCTTTTTGAAATCAATACATCTTTAAAAATTAGTAAGATTGCTCTTTTGATAATTTTCTTTCTTCGTAATGATTAAAAATAATACTGTATTTTAAACTTATTGATAATAAAATGGATTATCATTTTATTATACGAAAAATGGTTTAGGTCATTGGATAAACATCCAAGACCTAAACCTAATTCTCAAAACCGAGTCAAACTATTTAAGTTCTACTACAGCTCCAGCTTCTTCTAATGATTTTTTAAGACCTTCAGCCTCATCTTTAGAAACACCTTCTTTAACGTTAGCAGGAGCGCTATCCACTAAATCTTTTGCTTCTTTAAGACCCAAACCAGTTAATTCTTTAACTGCTTTTACTACTGCTAATTTAGAAGCTCCAGCTTCTTTAAGCACAACTGTAAATTCAGTTTGCTCTTCAACAACTGCAGCGTCTCCATCACCTGAAACTACAACAGCAGCTGCAGCAGGCTCGATACCGTACTCGTCTTTTAATATTGTTGCTAAATCGTTAACTTCTTTAACAGTTAAGTTAACCAATTGTTCTGCGAATTGTTTCAAATCTGCCATTTTTTCTATCGTTTAAAATGATTTGTAAAATATAATTTATTAATTGTGCGCGTTATTCTGAAACCTCTTCGTTTTTGAATTGGTTTAAAAGAGCCGAAATAACTCTTTGTGCTGGAGATTGAAGTAATCCAATGATTTCTCCAATAACTTCCTCTTTCGATTTTAGCGAAGCTAATGAATCTAATAGGTTGTCTCCGATGTAGATTTCAGAATTGATGTATGCTCCTTTAAGAACAGGCTTATCTGATTTTCTACGAAACTCCTTCATAATTTTAGCAGGTGCGTTAGCTACATCAGAAAAGAAAACGGCACTGTTTCCTTTTAATGTTTCTGGCAATTCACCATAATTATTATCTGAAGCTTCCATTGCTTTTGCAAGCAACGTATTTTTTACTACTTCTAATTTAATACCTGTTTTGTAACAAGCTCTTCGTAAATTTGAAGTTGCCTCTGCATTTAATCCAGAAATATCTGCTACATATAAAATGTTTGTACCAGCTAACTGTGCAGTTAAATCTTCAATCGCGATTGATTTTTCTTCTCTAGTCATCCTAAAAATTTTTAACTACCAAATTATACAGCCTTAGGATCTAAAGCTATAGCAGGACTCATTGTTGATGAGATGTGGATACTTTTAACGTAAGTACCTTTCGCTGCAGTTGGTTTCATTTTGATTAATGTTTGAATAATTTCGTGCGCATTGTCGACGATTTGATCGGCGTTGAAAGAAACTCTTCCAATTCCAGCGTGAACAATACCTGTTTTGTCAACTTTAAAGTCGATTTTACCAGCTTTTACTTCAGCTACTGCTTTCGCAACATCCATAGTAACAGTACCCGTCTTAGGGTTAGGCATCAAACCACGTGGTCCTAAAATACGACCTAATGGACCTAATTTACCCATAACGGCTGGCATAGTGATGATTACATCAACATCGGTCCAACCATCTTTAATTTTTTGAAGATAATCGTCTAAACCTACGAAATCTGCACCTGCAGCTGTAGCTTCAGCTTCTTTATCTGGAGTAACCAAAGCAAGAACTCTTACATCCTTACCCGTACCATGAGGAAGTGTTACAACACCTCTAACCATCTGATTTGCTTTTCTTGGATCAACACCCAATTTTACAGCAATATCCACTGATTCATCAAATTTTGCACTCGCCACATCTTTAATTAACGCCGCAGCATCTTTCAAAGAATAAAGCTTGTTCTTTTCGATTTTTGAAGCAGCTTCTTTTTGTTTTTTTGTCAATTTTGCCATGTCTTTTCTTAATTAGAAGGAGCGTCTCCCGTTACAGTTATACCCATAGATCTAGCTGTTCCAGCAATCATACTCATTGCAGCTTCCAATGTGAAAGCATTCAAATCTGCCATTTTATCTTCAGCAATCGCCTGAATCTGTTCTCTAGTTACTTTCGCAACCTTTTTACGATTCGGCTCTCCTGATCCTGATTTCAATTTTGCAGCTTCTAATAATTGAACCGCTGCAGGTGGAGTTTTTACAACAAAGTCAAACGACTTATCTTTGTAAACTGTGATCTGCACAGGACAAATTTTGCCGGCTTTATCTTGTGTTCTTGCATTAAATTGCTTACAGAACTCCATGATATTAACACCAGCAGCACCTAGAGCAGGTCCAACCGGTGGCGATGGATTCGCTGCACCTCCCTTAACTTGTAGTTTAACTACTTTACTAATCTCTTTAGCCATTGTTTTAAATTTAACACTTTTATCGTGGAAGCGATAAAAGCAGTTTATTATGTGTGTAACAAAAAATTATACTTTTTCAACTTGCATAAAACTCAATTCTAACGGTGTTTTTCTTCCGAAAATTTTAACCATAACTTCAAGTTTACGCTTTTCTTCATTAATTTTTTCAACTGTGCCGTTAAACCCGTTGAAAGGTCCATCAACCACCTTTATTGTTTCACCAATATTGAAAGGAATGGTGTGTGTGTCTGTTTTTACAGCCAATTCATCAACTTTACCTAACATTCGGTTCACTTCAGATATTCTTAAAGGGACTGGGTCTCCGTTTTTCACTTCGCCCAAAAATCCGATGACACCTGTAATCGACTTAATAATGTGAGGTATTTCTCCAGTAAGATTTGCTTCAATCATTACATAACCAGGAAAATAAACGCGGTCTTTGATTATTTTTTTTCCTTCACGCATCTGCACTACCTTTTCAGTAGGAACCAATACCTGAGAAATATAATCACCCATCCCTAAACGACTAATCTCCGTTTCGATATATGCTTTGACTTTATTTTCTTGTCCACTTACAGCTCTAACCACATACCATTTTTTCACATTACTATCGGTCATAATTACGCTTTTATCCAATTAAAAAACATAGTTAGAATTTCTGCTAAAAATTCATCAACACCCCAAGTGGCTAGTGAAAATAATACTGAAAAAACAGCAACTACAATTGTTAGTCGTTGCACCTCAGCCCATTCTGGCCAAGTCACATTTAACCTTAATTCCTCAAATGCTTCTGATATATAAGTACTAACTTTTGACATTATAATTTTGTTTTATTGCACGGGCGGAGGGATTCGAACCCCCATCAACGGTTTTGGAGACCGCTATTCTACCCTTGAACTACGCCCGTAATTAAAGCCAGTGATTTCTATAAAGAATACCCACTGGCTTTTACTATTATTTAAAAATGATTATGCTAAGATTTCAGTTACCTGACCTGCACCTACAGTTCTACCACCTTCACGGATAGCGAAACGTAAACCAACGCTCATTGCGATAGGGCTCAACAAAGATACATTAATAGTCAAGTTATCTCCTGGCATTACCATCTCTACTCCTTCTGGAAGTGTAATAACTCCTGTTACGTCAGTTGTACGAGCGTAAAACTGTGGACGGTAGTTATTGTGGAATGGTGTGTGACGACCACCTTCTTCTTTTTTCAAGATATAAACCTCAGCTTTAAAGTTAGCATGTGGTTTAATAGATCCTGGCTTAACGATTACCATTCCTCTTTTGATATCTTCTTTAGCAATACCTCTTAACAAGATACCTGCATTATCTCCAGCCTCACCTCTATCAAGGATTTGACGGAACATTTCGATACCAGTAATAGTAGATGTCAATTTCTCAGCACCCATACCGATGATTTCAACTGGATCTCCAGTGTTACAAACTCCAGTTTCGATACGACCTGTAGCAACAGTTCCACGACCTGTGATTGTAAATACATCCTCGATTGGCATCAAGAAAGGTTTAGCTGTATCTCTTTCTGGCTCTTCGATCCAAACATCTACCGCTTCCATTAAAGCTAAAACAGTATCAACCCATTTTTGCTCACCATTCAAAGCTCCTAAAGCAGAACCTTGAATAACTGGACCATTATCACCATCATATTTGTAGAAAGAAAGTAAATCTCTGATTTCCATTTCTACTAATTCTAGTAATTCTTCATCATCAACCATATCCACTTTGTTCATGAATACAACGATTCTAGGAATACCTACTTGGCGACCTAAAAGGATGTGTTCACGTGTTTGTGGCATTGGCCCATCAGTTGAAGCTACAACCAAAATAGCACCATCCATTTGAGCAGCACCAGTAACCATGTTTTTTACGTAATCCGCGTGACCAGGACAGTCAACGTGAGCGTAGTGACGGTTAGCAGTTTCATACTCTACGTGTGATGTATTAATAGTAATACCTCTTTCTTTTTCTTCTGGAGCATTATCAATCTGATCGAAAGATTTTGCTGCATTTTTAGAAAAACCTGCTTCAGTCAATACTTTAGAAATTGCCGCAGTCAATGTGGTTTTTCCGTGATCCACGTGTCCAATTGTACCTATATTTAAGTGCGGTTTGGAACGGTTAAAATTCTCCTTTGCCATTTTACTTAATTTTTAATCTTAGTTATATATTAGTGTTCAAATTCAATATTAGTGGAGCCAATGACGGGAATTGAACCCGTGACCTCTTCCTTACCAAGGAAGCACTCTACCCCTGAGCTACACCGGCGGTACAGTTTTCTGTTTCAAATTTAAAGTTTCAGGCAATATGACCACTTGAAACATGAAACTTATAAACTTTTTATTGCGGATTACCTCCCTTACGGTCGATGATCTTATTTCGTTTAAAAACGAAACGCAAACTTTACAAACAAGTTTACTCGAAAGCGAGCTTTCAGATAAACTCTTATTATAAAGTTTGTGGGGAGAGCAGGATTCGAACCTGCGAAGTTTTCACAGCAGATTTACAGTCTGCCCTCGTTGGCCGCTTGAGTATCTCCCCTAACCATTTTATTTTCAATTTCTTAAAGAACAGAGCCGGCGGAGGGACTCGAACCCACGACCTGCTGATTACAAATCAGCTGCTCTAGCCGACTGAGCTACGCTGGCAATAATAAAAAAGTCCGCTATTTCTAACGGACTGCAAATGTATATCTTTTTGTTTTTTAAACAAAACTTTTATAACTTTTTTTTTCATTAAATATGAGCTCGTAATTTTTCTTTACGCTTAACCAGTAGACGTTCTAAAGATTCAGAAGCCATTTCCGCTGCTTCTTCAAAAGTTTTACATTGCTTTTTTACTATAAAATCATCCCCTGGAACATTTACTTTCATTTCAACAATTTTATTTTCTTTGTCGCTGGTCTTTTCCACTTTCAAATACACGTCTGCATCAACGACTTTGTCATAATATTTTTCTAATTTATTCATTCGCTCTTGAATAAAATCAACTAATTTTCCATCAACTGTAAAATTTACTGCGTGAACATTTACCTTCATAATTATTCCGTTATTTGATTAAACATTATTTTTTTGCCTTGGATGAGAATTGGCATGTGCTTTTTTTAATTCGTTAAGACTGTTGTGCGTGTAGACTTGTGTCGATGCCAAAGTAGCATGCCCTAATAAATCTTTAACCGAATTAATGTCTGCTCCATTGTTTAAAAGATGTGTAGCACATGAATGCCGAATAATGTGCGGACTCTTTTTTACCTTCTCAGTAGCACCACTAAAGTAGCCATTTACTAATCGATAAACAAGCGAAATATTCAATTTATTTCCTAATTTTGTTAGAAAAAATAGCTCACTATCCCGAATAACTTCTAAATCAGAACGTTCGTTTAAATATTGCCTCACTTGCTTTGCAATATTTGGGAGTATCGGAATAATACGCTCTTTGTTTCGCTTACCTAAAACCTTTACAGTATTTGAAAACAGATCTACGTCTGTCATTTTTAACTCAATTAATTCCATTCGACGCATTCCAGTTGTATACAATAAATCGATGATTAATTTATTTCGCATTCCTTCAAAATCATTTCCAAATGCACCCTCACGTAAAACCGTTTCCATTTCTTTTTCAGAAAAAGGTATTTGAACTTTTTTACCCATTTTTAAGCTTTTGTGCTTTGTAAATGGAGTACTGTCAATTTGCTTTGATTTCAGTAGAAATTTGTAAAACGCCTTTAACGAAGCTATTTTTCTATTTACTGAAACAACATTCAAACCTTTATCGATTAAAAAAACAATCCAACTTCGAATCTGATTGTAATTTATTTCTTCTAAGTATTGTTTATCGAATTGCTCTTGAATATATTTCGAAAATTCGCTTAAGTCATTTGAATAAGCACTTACGGTATGCACAGAAAAATTTTTTTCCTGCAACAAATAATATTTAAACGCCATTTCATTTTTTTCCATAAAAAAAACCGTTAGCATCAAAGGTATTAAACTTTGACCACTAACGGTAGTTATTTTAAAAAAGCTTAAGCCTAATTCTCTAAACCGTCCTTCATGTTTTGAATGTAAGCTGCTTTCTGCATTTTCATTCTATTTACAACAGAAGGCTTGTGAAAAGCTTGACGTGCTCTCAACTGACGAACAGTTCCAGTTTTATCAAATTTTCTTTTATAGCGCTTTAATGCTCTATCGATATTTTCTCCGTCTTTAATTGGTATAATTAACATAATATTGACACCTCCTCTCGTTAAGGGTGCAAAAGTAAACAAATTTTTGGATTAAAGTTTGCAAATAATAAATTAATTGAAAAAGAATTCTGTTACGGTAACAAGACTAAAATTATTAATCCCAGTATCTTGGACTACAGTTTTCTTTTTATAATAATTATTAGTTAATACCTCATATGAATCATTTGCTAAATCTGTTGTTGATAAATTAAGAGATTGCAAACTGGGATTATTTTCGTTAAAAACAGCGTAATACTCTGAATTAAATAATGCAAGATTTTTTTACCATACGAATGCTCTCTTAAAACAGAAAAATTATCAATTACGTTGGAATACTCAAAAGTGAGAATTGTATTGTTTGGTTTTTTAACTGAGATCAAATTGCCATTAAAATATGAATATTGATATTTATTACTTATAACCCCATCCAAATCATTATCATTTCCTGCTATAATTACATTATTGTTTTGATCAAACTCAATTATATGTCTGGATTGTATTTGAGCAGAAGAATCATTATAAGGCAAATTAATTCGTTCAAAATACACCATTGAACTTGACACATGTACAAGTCTATAATAAGCAATCCCACCTTTATATTCCCAATTTATACCAACCAAATTTTGATTTTCATCATAAAAGAAATGTTTAGTATCGATATCTTCAACTTCTGTAGAGGTGCCGTTTTTAACTGTTGATACCAACAGATCACCATCGTAGAAGTATTGCAGCGTAGGAACTGCAGCCCCAAGACTGATACCATTTTGAAAATATTGTGATGTTTCTGAAATTATCTTATTGTTGATTACTTCACCAACAGTTATAGTCTTAAAACTCCATTGACTTGGCTCATAATTCTCTGAATCGCTTGTTATTTTATAACTAGAAATAGACACGTTAGAAATGAATTCATCATCAAACGATGAATCATCCTCTGAACAAGAAACTATAAACAAAAACAAAAAACCAAATAAATTCAAAAATTTCATAAAAAAGCTTTTTAATAGTGTAAAGATATAAACGGTGTTGAGGATCATTTATTACTAATACATTTACCAAGTAAAATAAAAAAAGCCAAGACACAATTTCTTGTATCTTAGCTTTACCTTTATCAGCTTTCTGAAAATATTTACTTTACTGCAGGTTTATAATTTTGTTTATCAATAATCATTTTTGATAAAATCTCTCTTAAAATTTCGGATGTACCACCTCCAATTGGTCCTAGACGACTGTCTCTAAACAATCGAGCCAACGGATATTCTTCCATATAACCATAACCGCCGAGCATTTGTAAACAACTGTAAATAGTATCGTCGGCCACTTTTGTGGATTTCAATTTAGCCATTGTTGCTTCTTTAACCACATATTCACCTTTATCTAAACGAGCCACTGCGGCATAATTGAATATTTTGCAATGCTCTACTTCTGTGGCATGATCTACCATCGTGTGTCGCAAGGCTTGAAATTTATCAATTGTAGTTCCGAAAGCCTCCCGTTTAGACATGTAATCCATTGTATAATCCAATGCATATTCTGCTCTTGCGTGAGCATTAATAGCCATAATTAAACGCTCTAATGCAAAATGCTGCATAATATAAGGAAATCCTTTACCTTCTTCGCCCATTAAATTTTCCACGGGTATTTCTACATTATCAAATGCAATTTCGGCAGTGTCGGAAGCTCTCCAACCTAACTTGTCCAGCTTGGTAGCAGAAATACCTGCCAAATTTGTATCCATCAAAAAGATACTAATTCCTTTACTACCTTGATCGGGACTCGTTTTAGCAGCTACAATATAATAATCAGCATAAATTCCGTTAGTGATGAACGTTTTTGACCCATTGATAATGTATTTATCGCCCTTCTTTACTGCGTTAGTACGCATTCCGGCCACATCACTACCTCCAAATGGTTCTGAAATACAAAGTGCACCAATTTTATCACCTAAAATACTTGGAGCTAAATAGTCGTTTTTGATTCGCTCATCGCCTTCGGCATTTAAATGCGTCATGGCTAAGTATGAATGAGCCCACATTGCTGCAGCAAATCCGGAAGAGTTTATTTTTTGTAATTCTTCGAGAAAGACAACAGTGTAAAATAAATCTAAATTCATCCCTCCATAAGCTTCTGGATAGTTGATCCCAAAAAATCCCATTTCACCAAATTTTTTCCAAATAAATCGTTCGATTGTACCTGTTTTTTCCCATTTTTCAATGTGGGGTACCACCTCTTTTTGTAAAAAATCTTGTAAGCTTTTTCGAAATGATTCGTGTTCTTCTGTAAAATATGTAGAATTCATATATGTACCAAGTTTATGTTCTTTTTTTAAAAATCCAAATATAGGGCAATTACGTGTACTTTTTCGATAGATAATCCCTTAATTTTTGTTAAATCCTCAACATCTTTAATTTTAGCATTCATAGAACGGTAAATCAAAATTTCGCGTGAAATGGTGTAATTAAAAAATGGAAACACCGACAGTTCTTTTAAAGTCGCGGTGTTGATATTTATTTTTTTCATCCGAGAAGTATCTACAACTTTGAAATATTGATTCAGATAATCAATTACTTCGGGTGATAAACCCCAAATAAATTGCATTTGCTCCATCGATGCAAAAGCTCCAAACTTATCTCGCTCTTTTAATATTCTTGCAGAAATGCCTTCTCCAATGCCTCGAATTTTAATTAAATCTTCCGCAGTTGCATGATTGATATCTTTAACAACAATAACTTCTTTTTCTTTTTTTGGAAAAGGGGTATAGTTCGAATAATTCTCTTTTTTTTGATTTACCCAATCGGGAAACTTGAAATAAACGGACATTTCTTTCAACAACGAATCAGAAACTTTTGTAACTTCTTGAAATTCTTTAGCCGAATTGACGTATTTATTTTCTTTGCGAAAAGCGAACAGGCGATCGAGTTGTGCGGTTGTCATTCCGTATTTATAACCTTTATAATCGGTTAAAAAATTGGGATTATAAGGGTAAATTTTAGGCTTGTATTCTTTTTTGAGTTCTTTTAAAGAGTCCATTTTATTTTGAAAAGCCAACCATTCCTTTTTCTCTTCGGAAGTTTCTACTACGGCTTTACTGGGAAAAAAATAATATCCGATTTGAACACTAATGATTAACGTAAACAAAATTAATAATCCCCATCTTTGTGAAGAGGTAAATTTCTGAAAAAAATAAGTTGGCTCTCTCATTGTGCTTATGGGATTTAGTTTTCATCCGTTTTACTCAAAAATTTTATCCAAAAAACTCAATATCATTTGAAATTATTACGAATTAAAGATCAAAAACAGAACTACGTTTGGCACGTATCAAGTCTTTCAATTTGATCCAGAATGCCAAAGTCAAATAAACACCAAACCAGAGTCCTGCAGTAACAAATGAAATGTAAATAAAAAACAATCGGACACTGCTGGCTCGCATTCCTAACTTATCGGCTAATCGTGCCGAAGCATTAAAACCGTGTTTTTCAAAAAAATATTTCAATTGAATTACGAAAGACATAACTGTTTATTTTGATACAAATTTAATCAATTTTGGTTGTTTGTGTCGAATTAAGTAATCGAATTCCAATGCCGCATGACAAACATTTTTTTAGATTACAATATTCGTTTTTCAATTGTAATAATGTTTGTGTTTCGAATGCATTTTTTGCCAAAAGTCCGAAACCTTTAAATTTATCAATAATGACATTCTTTTCCGGCTGAATTTCATGCAACATTTTCA
>NZ_JBIPPD010000283.1:0-3210 GCF_044368625.1 Flavobacterium sp.
CCGACTTTTAAAATAAGCGTATTGCAACGGAATTATGGTATTGATCATTATCAGTTCAATAAATCCAGCAGATAGTTTTTTAGCACGTTTAGGACTTTCTTTATCAAAAGTATAATGCGTTTGCCAATACTCGGAAACAGCAACATCAAAGATTTTTGTAAGTTTTTTTATTGTATTGACTTCAATACAATCTGAAAACAATTGATGGTTATTAGAAAAAACGTGTGCCAATTGCGACAAACGAATATTTGGGAAATTATCTGGACGCAATTTAAAGAATTGTAAAGGTACGGTTCTTTTGAAATCCAGTTGGTGCTTTAAAACCATATAGCCAAATCGACTTTGCAGCTCTTTGTAATACAAATCTTCTTTTTCGTCATCAAGTAAACCAGAGAATCCAAAAAATAACGCTTCTAAATTTATTGCTTCGGTGGCTTCTTTTCGAACAATTGAGAATGGAATATTTAATGCCAAATCCAAAAAAGCCGCACCATTCGTGTTCAATCCAAAATTTTTAGCCAAGAGGCAAAACAGTACTGCTTCCCAATCTTTATTTAATTTTTGAAACAATTCCTCAATTGGTTTTTGTTTGCGTTCCAATCGTTCGACAAAAAGACGATCCAACCAGTTTGAATACGTAAAATCATCAATATCTTTAATCTGATTTTCGCAATAAATCCAAGATTTAGGAGTAGTCAAAAGTTTAAAATTGCTCATAAACTCCTTTGCAACATAATTTTTTAAAATCAAAACAGGAATTTCTACATTATTCTTTCGGAAAACATCAACATCATGTTCCCAAACTACATGAAGAATCACATTTTCGTAGGCAGTGTCTTTTTCGTGATGGTGCAAATACCAATCAGAAGATTTTATATGCAACTCGATATTTCCAGCCCATTTTTGACCATCAATTGTTATTTGAGCGTTGAAAAAATCGGGACCCGCATTTTCAAGATAACTGCCTACATTTTCAATGGTGAGTGTTTCGCCTTTTGAAGTTTGCAAAGCGTTACTTTCAAATTTTTTGTATCTCCATAAGTAATGTAAAAAATCTTCTTTCATCAGAATTCGAATAGCAGTTAATATTGGGCAAAGTATTTTTTAAAAGTACGAAATTTCCGTTTGCAAAACTTATATTTGTTTGTACAACTGAACAATTATGAAATCGCCATTAACAATACGTTTGCGCAAGCAATTGAAAATGCTTCGCCAGTCCGCAAGCTCGGGTCATCGAATACCGATGAAAACTTTGATATTGTGAGATAAACGCCCATAAATAAAAGCGATGCCATATTTGACCGCTAAAAATCACTGTTACATCCATGAAAAATATTTTTTTAATTCTCATTTTCTTTATTTTAACTGTTTCTCAGGCTCAAAAAACACCTACTGCCGTCCGTGTGGAGTATTCAAAACTTTCAAATGGTAGTTTGATCCAAGGGCAAGATCATGTAATTATTTTCGCCGATGAAAACCGAACTTTCATCACTTCGGAAAAAGTCAGTCAAAAAAATGCAACTTTTCCATATGAAATGTTTTATTTAAATCGATTAAAAAATCATTGGTTTTCAACAAGTCGGGTGAACGAAAATAAGACTATTTCAACCGTGGATAGTATTGCTATTGACAAGCAAAAATTTACTTACAGTACGGAAACCAAAAAAATATTGGGTTATGTTTGTAAAAAAGCAACGACGAGTATCAATTCCAATACGATCGATATTTGGTATACCGAAGCCTTAGGTTTGAAAGGAGCGCCAACAATTGTTGGGCAAAATTTGGGATTGGTTTTGGAAATTACTCGGAATGGAAATTACAGTATTATAGCTAGTAAGCTTGAAAAACTAAAAAACATTCCGAACGGAGTTGTACAAATTCCAGACTCTAAAAGTGTTATGGATATTTTAACGTACCGCGATGAATTATGGAAATCACGCTTTACAAGAATTCCAATTTTTGAAAACGAAATCATTAATTTTTCTGATCAAACTGTATCCAACGATTCCATTTTTAAATTTGCAAACGGAACTGTAATCGCTCGGAAGGTAAAAATTGGAAACTTTCCGCAAGGAAGTAGCTATTTTGTAGATTTAACAGCACAATCCAATGGCGATGCGTACGACCGAACGGGATCGGTTTTTGTAATTCCAACACAATCTAAAATTCACTTTTTTGACGCTTTGCAAAAAGGAAAAGAAATTTTACCCATATATGAAAACGGAAATGGCAAACAGTATCAAGGAGTTGTTCGATCGGATAACTTTACTCCTATTATAGAATTGACTCGTTTTTTTACACCTTTTGGAGTAGGTCATTTTAACTATTTGAAACTAAAAAATAAAGAATGGGAAGATGTAGCTTTTTACCGGCAAGAAATTAGCGACTTATCCGAAATTTTAAATAATCAAGAAGTAATCGTTGGGGTTTTTATTGGAAATTACGACAAAGGAGGCCATAAAGTGAGTTTGAATTTGACTGTACACGAAAACGCTGGTGCTAAAAAACAAGCAAATAAAATAATTCCAATTTTCAATACGTTGAATGTTATGGAAATGGCCGGACAAGAATACGCCACGATGTTCAATTCGGAAAAAGGACTTGTTGTTACATTTACATTAGCGGAAGACCTGCAAAATGCAAAATTAAGATACATCACCACTGGTCATGGAGGTTGGGAAAACGGCGATGAATTTGTCCCAAAGAGAAATACTATTTTACTAGATGGTTCCGTTATTTTTTCATTCACCCCCTGGAACACCGATTGTGGCTCGTACCGCAATTACAATCCCGCATCTGGAAATTTTGAAAATGGCTTATCATCTTCTGATTACAGCCGATCCAATTGGTGTCCTGGAACTACTACGAATCCGATTTATATTGATTTAGGAAATTTGAAAGCAGGAGAGCATACAATTACAGTAAAAATTCCGCAAGGTGAAAACGAAGGAAACAGTTTTAGTTCTTGGAATGTTTCTGGAGTATTATTTGGGGAATAAGTACGTATTTGTAAAAATTTCCAATTGTTAAAACTGATCTTACAAAAAAGTTTTGATAAGGTTTAATTGATAAAAAAGGGAACAGAAAATTTCATTCTGCTCCCTTTTTTTATTTGGTTTAATAGTCAAAAATAGTTGGTAAAACAGCTGTTAAGCATTATAAAATTTGACGTTTCCAAAAGTTTATTGAAATTCGTTTCAATAAACTTTT
>NZ_JBIPPD010000210.1:0-5622 GCF_044368625.1 Flavobacterium sp.
GTTTCGCCTGAAGAGTCCCATAAAATTATTTTATTTTTCGCAAAACAAAAATAAGGGAATCTCAGGCTTTTTTTATTTTAGACTTTCGGATAATAGTGTCTTGAAATATAAATATATCCAACATCAAACTTTACTACTGCATTTGGTTTATATGAAAAGTTGGTGAATGCTCTATTGTGATCAAACATATGTTGTGCATCGGTTCCTGTTGTATTAACCAATATTTCATCACCTATCGCCAGGTTATATTTTGAATTAAAATCATATCTAAATGCTAGTCTATTTCGCAAACGAGTAGTGTTTTCTATTGAACCTTCAAAAACTCTATATTCCATTGCGGTTCTATTTATAACATAAAATTTAGTTGTTAATTGGTGTTGTAATTCAATTGAAGCTGTGAAGCGGTATTCGTTTGTAGGTTTTGCAACTGCATCGCTTTCTTTTTGTATAATTTTGTAATTCGAAAAATAGGCAAATGGTGATATGGCATAAACCACATCTTTATTTTGTTTATAATATATCCAAGTTCTAATGGTGTACATTAGATTTTTGTCGAAAAGGTTATCACTTTCAAAATCATTCTGTCTACGGTGTTGCAATTCTAAATCAGTCTTTATTTTTTCGGTAACAGGAATACTCAAGGTTGTTCTGAACCAACTATTAATATGGTCTTGACCTACTGTTTTAGGCACAAAAGTGAAAACTAGTAGTACTACAAGAATGGAATTTTTTTTTGGTTTCATTTGAGATTAATGAGGTAATTTGTCTCTGAAATAACCATATACCCAAGTACCAACAATAGCAAAGAATAAAGTAACTAGCATCACGGTTACTCCGGTTCCAATTTGTGCGAAAATTGGACCAGGACACGCTCCTGTGATTGCCCAACCTAAGCCAAAAATAAGTCCGCCGATAATTTGTCCTTTATTGAATTTTTTATCGTGAAATTCTATTTTTTCACCATAAATGGTTTTGATGTTGAATTTTTTTATTAAAAAAACAGAGATTGCACCAACCACAACCGCACTTCCGATCACACCATACATATGAAATGATTGAAAACGAAACATTTCTTGAATGCGGTACCAACTGATAATTTCGGCTTTGATGAATACAATTCCGAATAATATACCTACGATGAGGTATTTAATATTGTGGTACCATTTGTGTTCTAAATGGCTTTCGTTTACGCAAATTGTATCAAGTGAGCGTGTTTCAAAATCTTTGTTTTGATCTATATTTTTCATTGTGTGCGTTTTTAAAGTGAAAGTATGAATGGAAGAATAAAATTTGCCATTATTAGTCCGCCAACGAAAAAGCAACAAGTAGCAATTAGTGATGGTAATTGTAAGTTAGACAAACCAGAAATGGCGTGTCCGCTTGTACAACCGCCAGCATAACGAGAGCCGAAACCAATCATAAAACCACCCACAACCATCATTAAAAATCCTTTGAGAGTGAATAGATTTTCCCAAGAGAAAATTTCGGTTGGCAACATTCCTTTTATGTCTGTAATATCATAATTGGCTAATTCTGTCCTTAAATCGTCATTGATAATTATTGGATTTGGATTGGATAAAAAGGAGAAAGCAATTACACCACCAATTAGAATACCGACTATAAAAAACATATTCCAAATCTCTTTTTTCCAATCGTATTTAAAAAATGAAATATTTGCAGGTAAGCAAGCTGCACAAGCGTGACGTAAATTGGCACTAATACCAAAATTCTTGTTACCTAAAATTAATAATGCTGGCACTGTTAGACCTACTAAAGGACCAGCAATATACCAAGCCCAAGGTTGTTTGATGAATTCAATAATTTCCATAGTTTTTATTTTATTATGCAAATTTGAACTATTAAAAAGAGGTGTTTTGTAACCTTTGTCACACAACAAAAAAAAGTGCTTGATTTCTCAAACACTTTTTGAATTTAATTAAACTAAAATTAAGATTTCTTATCTGCTGTTTTAGTTTTGTCTGCTCCATCGGAAGAACATCCTTTTTTTTCTTCTCCTGCACAACATTTTTTGCCATTTACAGAACATTCTTTTTTAGCTTTTTCTTTTTTCTTTTGTTTTGGTTCTTGTTGTTGCGCATTTACATTCATTGAAAATAAGAAAGCTACTAAAGCGGTCATTAAAACTGATTTTTTCATTTTTGATTATTTATTAAATTAATTTCTGAGTTTTTGCCAAATGGCATTTTATTGATTTCTAATTACTTTTTGAGAAGCATAAAACTTATTATCTAGTATGAATGTGATAATAACTATTTTCTCTTTTGCATTTTCTAAACTAAAATTCATTGCATTGTTGCCAACTTGTAACCCATCAATTTCTCCATCGTCTAACATTTTTCCATCTAATGAAGTGATGAAGTAATCTAATGTTGCAACATAAGGCAAATTGAATTGAATTCGAACCGTATCATCATTCGTTGGATTTGGTGAAACTGAAAATGTAAACGGATTTTTCCCTTCCATTGTGGCAACATTCAAACTTGGATTGTACACTAATTTTACTTCATAAATAGTTGGATCGGCTGATGTAGTAGTTGTTTGATTGTTTGTAAAAGCATTAATTGTTGGACTTTGAATTCCGCCATAAAGATGACCAATAACAAACTCTGTTGCTGTAATTTCATTCAAGTTAATTACTTCATTTGTATAATGAGATAAGTTTGTATTTGGAATAAATTCAGCACCAGCGCCTTTTAGATTTGGCATTTCTACAGGAAAATTATGTTCGGATAAAGTTCCGTCGGCCAATCGTGTGGTTCTACAGATGGTTTTTACAAATGGCACATAATTATCTTGTACCAAGGTTGTTCCGTTGTAATAATACTGACTAATTCCACCAAAAAATAAATTGTGCATTCGGTTATTTGTTTGGTCATAAATACCAACTTTACCCGAATGGTAATTGCTTAAATATTGGTTGAATTGCGTTTGCGGAAAATATCCACCGCTTTTTACATCCACAGGATAAAGAAACGGCAAGTCGGCATTAATTTGAAAAACACCAGACGAAATCGTATAGCCTTCTTCTCCATTTGGAAAAACTTGTGGCACTAAATTATAATCTCTTCGGTGCAAATGAATGGCATCGGTAACTTGTGAATAATTGCTAAAACTTAATTGTGTACCCGAGTTGTTAATAGTAAATTTTTGAATTTTACTAACATACGTTTGTACAAAAGTTGGGTTGTTCATTGGATTGTATCTTCCTGTGAAGATTTGTCCACCAACGAGATAAAACTCACTTCCAATTTTGCCTAATTGTCCGCCAGTATTTTGAAAAATAGGATTGGCAATTTGTTTGAAATAACTTGTAATTGGATTACCCGCAATAATTGCATCAATCAAATTTGGAACATCGACAGAAGTTAGCTTATCAAATGTAATGTGATCGTTTGCCGATGTCGAAAAGGCATAACCACCAATAACATAAAGTGTGTTTCCGTCTTGATGGAAGTTCATATTTGTGGCTTGTAATTGCTCTTTTAATCCAGTTGAAAGATTATTAACTGATGTTGACCAAAATTGTTGTGTTGCAACATCTACCACATAAATGTCGGTATTGTTTTGAGCGTTTGGAAACGCATTGAAAGGTTGTCTTGCGTGAATTCCGTCTTTTCTACCGCCAATTATGAGCCATTTTCCGTTGTGTTGCGCAAAAGCATACGAATGTAATCCTGGTAAATTTGCTATTGTAATTGATGTAAGTTGCACATCATACGGAAAAGTGTTTTGCGCTATTAATAACTTGCTTAAAAGCAGTATTATGAATACTAAAATATATTTTTTCATCTTTTCTCTATTTTGTTAAATTTCCAACTGCGCAACTCACAAAAGATTTTCCTTTATGCAAAAGTGTGTTATGTCCTTTTTCGGGATAACCCAAACTTGAAAGTGTGTTTACCAATAAGGCTCTATCCGTCTCGGCATCTATTGTGACTGTATCTGTTTCTTTATCAATTGTAACTTCTGTTACGTTCTCAATTTTCAGTAATGCAGTTTTTATACTGTTCATACAACCACCGCATTTTATGTTTTCAACTTGAATTTGATTAATCATTTGGCGCTTTTAAGATTTTATACTTTTCGTCGTAAGAGACTAGTTCTTGTAACTGTGTCAACTCAATTTCTGTTTTACTAACAATGATGAGTTCTGAGAAATTAGCATTCATGCTTACAGTCAAAACACCTTCAATTTCTAGAAATTTAGCTGAAACCGTATTCCTACAACCAGTACAAGTAATGCCTTCAAAATGATATAAAGTAACCTGATTGAGTTCGCTTTTTTGAAATTCAAAAAATAGTTCAGAATTGGCTCTTGACGGTATGGAATTGCCTGCTAATGAAATGGAATTGAATGTGAATGCCTTGTAAAACAATTGTTCGTATTCTTTTAAGGTTCCTCCAAAAGGTGGACTCACTTCAAACTCACGATTAAAAAGTAAACCTATTAATTTTCCGTAATCGGACAATAATTGGTGCATTTTCCAAACATATTTTTGACGCATTGTTGGTGGCAAAGCACAGAAAAAAGTTTGCTCAATGATATAATCATAGTCGCCTTGATGTTCAAAAAAATCACCTAAAATAACAGTAATACTTTTATTATTTGCGAATTTCTGTTTTAGATTTTCTACCAATGTTGGTGCAATGTCGATTACGGTAACTTTTGTAAAACCTTTTTGTAATAGATATTCCGCTTCGTAAGTATTACCACAACCCGGAATAAGAATTTTGGCTTCTTTATTTTCGATTGTATCTATATATTTTTTAATTGGTGGCGACACTTGTCCTAAATCCCAACCTGTTGCATTGGCTTGGTATTGGTTGTCCCAATACGTTTGATCAAGCGGTAAATCGCAAGTAACTACACAGCATTTTTCTTCACTCATAATATTCTAATTGATAATCTCCAATGTGTTTTTTGTTCTCTAAAATTGATTTTTTATGTTTGAAATAATTAGCAACACCTAATACAAAAATTACAACTGACACAGCAAATAAGAGAAACTCAATAAAGGTACTGTTTTGGATTTTTAATACATTTTTCAAACTTAATCCTGCAATAAGGAAATACATTGAAGTACGCAGAAATGCTAAAAAAGTAGATTGATTGGCTAATACAGTTCGCTGTAATGCTAGGCGTTCTCTTAAAATTAAATCTTTGTTTATTGAATTTGGATTTTTCATTTGATTACTTTTCATCTTCTTTTTTTCTTGTATTGATGCCGAAAGGCACATACAATGGACAAAAACTAATAAATGACGTTAGTGTAAAAATTCCTGCCAATATACCAAGAACAATTGCTAAAGTGCCGTTAATTACATTTGTGTAATATAAATCTACAACAATTACAGCTAGAGCTAAACGCAATGCTTTATCTGGAATACCCATATTCTTTTTCATAATAATTTCGTCTAATTTAAATCAAAACGTAGAATTAGTTTATAAAAAATACAAGTATTGTAACTTAAGTCACATTCAGAAATTTGAAATTTTAAAAAGTTTTTTATGTATATCCGTAATTGCTCATATTTTTGTATATTTGTTTGATAGATAAATTATTGGGTATGAATATTTTTAGTTTTGGAGTCGAATTTAGT
>NZ_JBIPPD010000211.1:0-5620 GCF_044368625.1 Flavobacterium sp.
ATCATTCGCTCAGAATGATTTATTATCAGAAATTGATACTACTTTAAGCAAACAGACCGTTACATCGGCTTTTAAAGCGTTAAAAATTGTAAACCTTGAATCCACAAAACTGGCTGCAAAGGGCGATTTGTATTTTATAGTCGCCCATCGATTTGGTTCGGTTAAAGATGGTTTTGAGGGATTTTACGGTTTGGATAACGCCAATACGCAAATCAAATTTTTATACGGTCTGAAAGATTGGCTGACCATTAGTGGTGCGAGAAATGAATTGGCGTACGATTTTTCTGTCAAATATCGTTTGATGGAACAAGTCGAGGACGGATTTCCAGTTGCAATTGTAGGTTTTAACAGTTTAGCAATAAACAACACCTTAAAGGAGAGTTTGTATCCCAACATGAGTTTTGAAAACAGGTTGATTTATGTAACGCAACTTTTAGTTTCCAGAAAAATATCTGATCGTTTATCGTTAGAATTGGCACCTACTTATTTCCACGAAAACTTTGTTGCAGATGATTTGCAGGACAACAGTCAATATGCCATTGGAATTGGAGGCCGTTACAAAATTACCAACCGATGGTCGATTAATGCCGATTATGCGGCACATTTGAATCGTGCCAGTGGATCGATTTACAAAAATCCGCTTTCCATAGGCGTTGATTTAGAAACAGGAGGTCACGTTTTCCAAATGCATTTTACGAGTTCGCAAGGCATTCACGAGGCGGGTTACTTAGGTCAAAGTACTGGAGATTGGACCAAAGGAAATGTGTTTTTCGGATTTAATTTAGCACGGGTTTTTTAAACTATTTAATCTGTACATTGTATTGCTCGAAAAGCGCGTGCATTTGACTCGGGTCGAAATCATCGTTGCTTTCAATTTTATAGTTGGTGTTTTTTAAACGAGTTTGTTGAATGCCATGGTGAAAACGCCGCATTTCGTCCTTGGTTGAAACAATTAGCCCGGGCACTTCAATCGATTTTCCATCGTCGTCTTTTGCAACCATCGTGAAATAGGATGAGTTGCAATGGTTTCTTGTTCCAGTACGAATGTTTTCCGAATCGACGCGAATGCCTACAATCATCGAACTTTTTCCTACAAAATTTACAGAGGCTTTGAGCGTTACCAATTCGCCAATTTCAATCGGACTCAAAAAATTTACTGTGTTTACGGATGCAGTAACACAATAGTATCCGGAGAATTTAGAAGCACTGGCAAAAGCAATTTTGTCCATAAGCGAAAGAATGTAACCGCCGTGGATCTTGCCACTAAAATTGGAATACGAAGGCAACATAAGTTCGGAAAGGGTTACTTTCGAGGCTGCAACGGGTTTAAAATTCATTTACGTTTTTTTTTAGAAGTTAAAATTATTATCTAATTCTCAGATTCCCAATTGTTTTGGGTGTTTATCAAATTTTCGGGCAAACTTTTATTTGTTTTAGCTCCCATTTTTTTGAGTTTTTGCACACTTGTCACCAAGTTTCCTTTACCATTCACCAACTTGTTCATCGCAAGACTGTATTCATTTTTGGCATCATCGATTTTTTTACCAATTTTCTCCATATCAGCGATGAAACCGTAAAATTTATCGTACAAAGCTCCTGCTTGACGGGCAATTTCGTACGCATTTTGTTGTTGTTTTTGGCTGGACCAAATGCTGTCGATGGTTCGAAGTGTGGCCAAAAGTGTAGAAGGAGTTACTATCACAATATTTTGCTCAAATGCTTTATTGTACAAGTAGTTGTCTTGGTTTAATGCTGTTGCAAAAGCCGCTTCGATGGGGATAAAAAGCAATACGAAATCAGGACTTTCGATGTCGTACAACGAATGATAATTTTTTGAACTCAGTTGATCGACGTGTTTTTTGAGTGATAAAAGATGGTCGTTTAAATATATTTTTCGCAAAGCTTCGTCTTCTTCGTTTACAAATTTTTCATAAGCAACCAGCGAAACTTTCGAATCGATGATCATTTTTTTGCCTTCCGGCAAATGTACCACAACGTCGGGAATTCGTTTTTGACCTTCAACGGTAAAGCTTTGTTGTACCTCGTATTCGCGACCTTTTTCCAATCCTGATTTTTCCAAAACCCGCTCTAAAACCAGTTCGCCCCAATTGCCTTGCATCTTGTTGTCGCCTTTTAAAGCTTTGGTTAAATTGATGGTTTCCTTGTTCATTTGTTCGTTTAAATCTTTCAAACCCAAAATCTGCTGACGCAAAGCGGCGTGATAATCAATGCTTTCTTTGTGTGTGTCTTCCACTTTTTTTTCAAAATGCAAAATTTTGTCTTGCAATGGACCTAAAACAATTTTGAGATTTTCAAGGTTTTGAAGGGTAAATTTGGAACTTTTTTCCTCCAAAATTTTATTGGCTAGATTTTCAAACTCAGTGGTAAATTTTTTCTGTAAAAGTTCTACTTCTTGCTTTTGTTCTTTATTTCGTTCCAAAAGATGGTCAAAATCGGCTTCTTTTTTTGAAAGTTGAATCGATAAAACTTCTTTTTCGTTCCGAATTTGATCCCGTTCGGTTTGAATTTTATCCATTTCATTTCGCAAAAAAGCGAAAGAACGATTTTGTTCTTCTTTAGCCGAGAAAATGGCGCTTTCAAGATGATTTATTTTTTCGCGTTGCAAATTTCTTTCGGCCTCATTTTTGGAAGCTAAAACCCATTTGCCAATCAAAAATCCGATTACTAATCCTAAAACTCCTATCAAAATGGTAAGTATACTTTCGTTCATTGGTGTGTTTTGTCATAAAAAAACCGATAGAAATTTACAAAAATCAATCGGATTGTTGTTCTAAAAATGAAGGTAGACAATAACCTTGAAAATAAAAAAAAATGGATTAAAATTATCAGATGGAATTCCAATAAAAAAAACGATTTCTGTTTGGAAACCGTTTTGGGAGAGCAATGTAAGGATCACTTTTTTACAAGATGCTGTATTGTTGGTCAAACTCTTTGTTTGAAATGCGTTTATTGGAATAGCTGTTGTAAATTATTTTTTTGACGTTTCGACGTTGTTTAACCAAGAAGGGAAAGTTATATAAAACGCCTGTTATACAAATGAGCATTAAAATTACTAAAAGTGCGGTATACAAAATATTATTCATTTCTAGAGAAGGTTTGAAATCAATAATCAGAACGTAACCGGCTCCAAAAAAAACGAGAATGGATAGGATAAGTGTTAGGATTTTCATAGCTACTATTTTTATGTTTTTTCTTATTGCTAAACTACAAATACATTTGTATGAACGGTTTACAGGATTTTTGGTTTGTTTTATATAATTTCATTAGGATATATTTAACTATACGTAATTGTGTACAATTGGGTTTTTTGAGCGGGAATTATTTTGAAGTATTCGGCAGAGAACAATACACGTTTTTATTGAGCGGGTTGTGAGGTTTTATTTAAAAAGCGCCCGAAACATCCCAAAAAGGCACTTAAAAACCCGACTAACCCCGTCCCAAAGTGTCGGAAAAACGGAAGACCGATTTTTCATCGGGCTGGGAGGAAGACGGGAATAAGTCCCGAAGCTTCGGGAGCCGAACGGACCCGAGCCATTCGTTCCTGAAAAACAATTTACTATGTCTAATTTTTTGTTCGTTAGATAAAGCTTACTTTTGCAAAAAATATATACTTGTGAATTACTTATCTGTAGAAAATATATCGAAATCATTTGGAGAACGAACGCTTTTTAAAAACATTTCTTTTGGGATTAATAAGGACCAGAAAATTGCTTTTATTGCGAAAAACGGTTCGGGGAAGACGTCTATTATGAAAATAATTAACGGCGAAGACGAATCGGATACGGGTCAAGTGGTGATCAGAAAAGATATTAAGATGGCGTTTTTGTCGCAGGACAATAATTTGCAGGAAGAATTAACGATTGAGGAAAGTATTTTTGCTTCGGATAATGAAGTTTTGGATGTGATTCATCAATACGAAAAAGCATTAGAAAATCCGGAAGATGAGGAAGCGTATCAACGGGCTTTTGACAAAATGGATGCTCATAATGCGTGGGATTTTGAAACGCAGTTTAAGCAAATTTTGTTTAAATTGAAGTTGGAAGATTTTAGTTTGAAGGTGAAAAACATGTCGGGTGGTCAGAAAAAAAGGCTTTCGCTTGCCATTGTTTTAATCAACCGTCCGGACTTGTTGATTTTGGATGAACCTACGAATCACTTGGATTTAGAGATGATTGAATGGCTGGAAAGTTATTTTGCCAAAGAAAATATTACGTTGTTTATGGTCACGCACGACCGTTTCTTTTTGGAGCGTGTTTGTAACGAAATCATCGAACTAGACAACGGAAAATTATACCAATACAAAGGAAATTACTCCTATTACTTAGAGAAAAAAGAGGAACGAATTGCTTCTGAAAACTCGAGTGTGGACAAAGCTCAAAACTTGTTCAAAAAAGAATTGGAATGGATGCGACGCCAACCAAAAGCACGAACTACCAAGTCGAAATCACGTCAGGATGACTTTTATGTTATTAAGGAAAAAGCGGAAAGCCGAAGGAAGGAAAACCAGGTGGAACTGGAAATCAACATGGAACGGATGGGAAGTAAGATTATTGAGTTGCATAAAATTTCGAAAAAATTTGGCGATAAAATAATTTTAGACAACTTTAGTTTTGATTTTCAGCGTGGCGAACGCATTGGGATTATTGGTAAAAACGGTACAGGAAAATCGTCGTTTTTGAATTTACTGACGGGAACGCTTCCTTTGGACAGCGGAAAAGTAGTGGTGGGTGAAACCATCAAAATTGGTTATTACACCCAAAGTGGCATCAACCCGAAACCGGGACAGCGCGTGATTGACATCATTAAGGAATACGGCGAATACATTCCGCTTACGAAAGGAAAAATCATTTCGGCTTCGCAATTGTTAGAGCGTTTTCTTTTTGATAGCAAAAAACAATATGATTTTGTCGAAAAATTGAGCGGTGGCGAGTTGAAACGATTGTATTTGTGTACGGTTTTGATTCAGAATCCAAACTTCTTGATTCTGGATGAACCTACCAATGATTTGGACATTGTAACCTTGAATGTTTTAGAAAGTTTCTTGCTGGATTATCCGGGATGTTTATTGGTGGTGTCGCACGACCGCTATTTTATGGATAAAATTGTAGATTACCTTTTTGTTTTTAGAGGCGAAGGTGTTGTAGAAAATTTCCCTGGAAATTATTCTGATTTTAGAGCCTACGAAGACAGTGCCGATGTACAACAAAAAGAGGACAACAAAGCCGATAAAAAAGCGTGGAAACAATATAATCCGACTGGAAATTTGACGTTTAACGAACAGAAAGAATACCAAAAGTTGGAACGTGAAATCAAGGATTTGGAAATTGATAAAGCAAAAATCGAATTGTTGTTTTCGGAAGGCAAAGTAGCTGATGCGGAAATTGAAAAGAAAGCAAACGAGTTGCAAGTGATTATTCAGAAAATGGAAGATAAGGAGGAAAGATGGTTTGAACTTTCTGCAAAAATGGAGGAATAAGGTTTTATTTTGAAGGTAATGTGGTCAAAAATAGTTGGTAATTTTTCAATTTAAATTAATTATATTACCGCATCAAACTGAAGAGGACATTGGCTCTGCTGAGGAGCAACCAATTAGCAATAA
>NZ_JBIPPD010000212.1:0-5605 GCF_044368625.1 Flavobacterium sp.
TAGTCGACTTTAGCAAGTGTTGTTGGTTGCTTGTTATTATCTTTAAATACCATTTGCAATACTACTGAGAAGACAAATGTCAAAACCGCTCCGATAAAGTTGAGCCATAAATAACCGAGTTTTTCCTGGCCGCTTGGATAAATATGAATCGCAAAATAATAGATGAAAAAGATGGTCATTTGGCTTAAAGCAGCACCATAAAAAATGGCTTTTCCTTTTACAAATTTCACATAAAAGCCAACCAAGAAAATACCTAAAACAGTTCCGTAAAAAATGGAACCTACAATATTGACCAGCTGAATTAAATTTTCGAAAAGTGTTCCGAAACATGCAAAAAGTATGGCAATGCAACCCCACATGATTGTAAAAAGTTTGGATGCAGTTACAAAATGTTTGTCGGATTTTGGTGTTTTTACATTTCGTTTGTAAATATCAATAACCGTTGTTGAGGCCAATGAACTTAATCCAGAAGCAGTTGACGACATTGCGGCACAAAGGATCACGGCCAATAAAAGTCCAATCATTCCTTTGGGTAAAAAATGGATAATGAAGTGAATAAATACGTAATCAGCATCGCTGGTTTTGTCCTTTTTGTCTGCTTTTCCGATCAGGACTTTGGCTTCGTCCCGAATGTTTTTTTCTTTTTCGTTTAAAGCAATAATTCTATTTTTTAACACTAAATTTTCTCTGTCAATATTCAATTGATTGGCGTAAGCGAGCGTAACTTCTTTTTTTTCTGCGGAAACGGTTACTAAATTGGCTTCTAATTTTTTATAATCTTCTGCATAAATCGAAGTTTCTATACTTTTTTTGCTGTTGGGATTAAAATTGATTGGCAAACTTTGGAACTGAAAAAACACGTAAACCATCACACCCGTAAGCAAAATGAAGAACTGCATCGGTACTTTCATTAAACCGTTAAAAACCAAACCCATTTGACTTTCACGAATTGATTTTCCAGAAAGATAGCGTTGTACTTGCGATTGATCGGTTCCGAAATAGGCGAGTGCCAAGAAAAAACCACCGGTAATTCCGCTCCAAAAAGTGTAACGACTTTTGGTATCTAATGAAAAATCGATGATGTTCATTTTGTCGTTTACACCTGCAATTTGCAAGGCATTTGAGAATGTAACTTCTTCGGGCAAATAACTTAAAATCAAATAAAATGCAATAAACATTCCGGTCATGATTATGAACATTTGCTGTTTTTGCGTTACATTCACCGCCTTGGTGCCGCCCGTAAATGTGTACACAATTACCAAGGTTCCAATAACGATGATCATTTGCGTTAAATCCCAACCTAAGATCGTGGACAAAATAATTGCTGGGGCATAAATAGTTAAACCAGTTCCTAAACCCCGTTGAATCAAAAACAAAATTGCTGCTAAGGATCTTGTTTTTAAATCAAACCGCTGCTCCAAATATTCGTAAGCAGTGTAGACTTTTAGTTTGTGATATATGGGTATAAAAGTGTAGCAAATGACTACCATAGCAATGGGTAATCCAAAATAGAATTGCACAAAACCCATTCCGTCGTTAAAGGCCTGACCTGGTGTGGAAAGAAAAGTAATCGCACTGGCTTGTGTTGCCATAACCGAAATACCAACGGTGTACCAAGGTGTTTCGTTGTTTCCTAAAATATATTCATTTACGTCCTTACTTCCTTTGGTTTTGTATACGCCGTAAGAAACGATAAATAATAATGTGATACTGAGGATTATCCAATCTAGTTCTTGCATATTTTAAGAAAAGTAGTTCATTATGATGTAAAAAATCAGAATATAAATGGCATTGGCTATGAGAACCAAAGTGTAGTTTTTTTTCCAAGTTTTTATTTTTTGTATCTCTTTCATTTATGGTGCATTTTTCAGGCTAATTAAGTTGGCAAGCAGTCGGTGTGCTCCTGAAACACCTGCTGGTAATTCTCTAAAAAAACTCAATCCTGTGTAAATATAATATCCTTTTCCGAAAGGAGCGACTAACAATGCACCATTTTTTGGCGATTCATTTTCGTCATTCGAAGAAATAATTGGTGTAAAAGCTTTGTCCCATTGATCGGGATAGTACAAACCTTGTTCTTGCACCCAATTTTCGAAATCTTTAGTTGTGATTTTGTTTGGCACATTCAAAACAGGGTGATTGGGTGCTAAAAAAGTTACTTTTGCATCTTCTTCTGTTACTCGATCTCTAGAAAGTCGCAGCGGAAAAGGCGCCAATTTATCAGTAACTAATTTTCCGGTGGTATTGTATTGTACAATAATTGTTTTTCCGTTTTCCACTAAATCCAATAAGATCGATTGCTTAAATTCCAATTCATTAACCGTATTGTAAGCCCGAATTCCTGTAATGATAACATCAAATTCCTGCAACTTTTCTTTAGAAATATTTTCGGGCTCAATAACCGTAACCAAATATCCCATATTTTTAAGACTCGTGGGTACTTCATCGCCAGCCCCCATAATATAAGCGATTTTTTCAGAACCTGTTTTTATATCCAGTTTGATAAATTTAGCGGATGAAGTTTGCAAAACTTGTTGATTGGAAATGTGATCGTATTTTATTGTAATTTTTTCTTTGTCAAATACGTTACCATTTACCGTTGCCATTGCTTTTACGTCAATTTCACTGCTGTATTTGGGTGGTGTGATTTCGAATGAGTAGGTGAGGGAAGCACCTTTCGATCCAATTGAAAACGGGACAGACTCTGGAGAAACCTTCCAATCTTTAGGTACTTCCAGGGCTAAATTGCCACTGACTTGTGTTGCTCCAGATTGTACTTTTACTAAAACGTTTTGTTTTTCATTCGTGTTAAAAATTTTTACTTTATCCACAAAACTAGTGGTTACAAGTGGTTCTACATCAAATGGGCGGTATACTTCGCCTAAAACGGGATCATTGAATTTATAAATAACTGTTCGTTCAAAAGGTATAGTAAAGCCACTTATTTTTACATTAAAAATGGTTTTCAATTCTCGAATAATATCGGGTTTGCCAATATTTTCTTGATTATCTACGCGATACATTCCAACCGTTCCTTGATCTTTAAGCCAAAATGGAGCTGTAAATTCAAGGCTTTTGGGTAATGTTATTGTGATTGAAGTGGTTTCGTTACTGTTGTTTTTTAAATCTATATTTTGAGTGAACAATTTATTTTCGGGGACTACTTTGATGTTTTCTAAAATCATCTCAACTGTACTTCGGTTGATGGCTTCAACGGTTACATTGATATCGCTACCTGGGGTTGCCGACTGATTTTCAGCGACTGCTTCGAGGTAAAGTCCAGCACAAGCGGCAATTATTTCTTTAATCTCGGTGGTTTTTACCTCTTTCCAATGTTCGTTTTTTAAGTTTTGAATGAGTTGGTATGTCGCAATTAAATCAGGAATACTTGCCGATGGATTTCTAAAATCGAACTCCGTACTGATTTTGGAAATTAAAATTCCAATTGGTTTTCCACCTTCCACACGGTTCCAAGAAGTATCAATTCCTTCGAACAAATTGGTTTTATCAACCGGTTTTTCTCCTTTTATAAATTCTAAATATTCCATATCGTCGCCACGAGTTCCCGTAGAACCAAAGCCTTGGGACTGGTGCCGACTCCGACTCAAAGCGGCAATTTCCTGATTGGATTTTCCTAAACTTTGGTAGAATATTCCTGTTGATAAATTGACTAAATTACTTTTATCAGCAGCGTCAAATTTTTCTTTACTGCCGTAAAACCACCAAGAAGTATTATAGTACAGTCGTTTGGGTTGCCATTTTTTAACCAAATTCAGTTGATTGGCATAACTGTTTTTGTCATTAACCAAATCAAATGCTTCTCCGGCCAAAATTGCCGACGAAGTATGATGACCGTGGGTTGTTCCTGGCGTTCTAAAATCGAAACGCGTGATAATTACATCGGGTTGGAATTTTCTGATGATGTAAACCATATCACCCAAAACTTGATTTTTATTCCATATTTTCAGTGTCTCCGATGGTACTTTTGAATAACCAAAGTCGTTGGCACGAGAAAAAAATTGTTCTCCTCCGTCAATTTTTCGTGCTTCAATCAATTCTTGTGTTCGAATGACGCCTAGAAGTTCGCGCAATTCTGGACCGATTAAATTTTGGCCGCCGTCGCCACGAGTAAGCGATAAATAGCCTGTTCGTGCTTTTTGTGCATTTGCCATAAACGATATTAACCGTGTGTTTTCGTCGTCGGGGTGTGCAGCAATATATAAAACGGAACCTAAAAAGTTGAGTTTTTCTATTTTACCAAAAATCTCGGAAGAGTTGTATTTGTGAGGTGCTTGTGCTTGAAATTGATGCGAAAAACCAATTAATAATAGGAAACAAGAAATAAACCGTAGCTGCATTCTAAGGGAATTAAAATGAATAGAATGCCAAATATAGCAATTTAAAAAAAGTTTGAATTGTTTTCAAAAACCTTTAACATTACATTAAAAAGTATCGCAGTTATTCATATAAAACCGTTCTTGGTTTTCCCAACTCGAAATCTTGAAACCCAAAATCTTCGGTTTGGAAGGAATTGGTATTGAAAATATTAGTTCCTTGTCCGGGTATGGATGGATAAAATGCCAATGAAAATTGAAAAGAATTGAAAACCAAATAGTCGTTACTGATAATGACCCCAACTACAAACGAGGAATACAGCGGACTTTTGGTAAGTTCCCGTTCTCGAGTGCCCAAAAGTGCCGACGTAACATTCAAATACGGATTGAGGCGAAACCCCCATAAGTCCCAAGGTGAATAAAACTGCGTTTGCAACGATAAAACTACTTTTTTTGTTCCAAACAATTCCGAATTGTATCCCCGAATTCCGTAAGAATTATTGCCTCGAAATCCAGCGCCATTTTCGCCTTGAAAATTACTGCTTTCGTTAATACTGATTAAATCACCTTTTATATCAACTCGATTCCAACCCAATACTACTTGCGGTTTTATAAACTGCCGCATTTTCCATTTTTTTCCAATTGAAATTAAATTTGTAAAATAATTGGCTTGCATGGAAAATGCGGATTGATCTAATTTTTTATCATTAAAAAAAGTTCCGTATTCAAAATTGGTACTCAAATATCCAAATTTAAAATAATTTCCAAATGAAGCTCGACTACCTAAATAAAGGCGACCTTGCTGATTTTTTTGTTGATATCCCGCAGTAATATTGAATATTCTTCCCACAGGTACATCTTCAGTAATGCCGTAATTAAACAAAAATTGATCTTCGACAAATTGACGGGATGAAATTCCAAAACCTGCCATATAGAAATTTTCGCCCGAATAAAAATGAGTGGGATCGTAGGCTACAGTAGGGGTTTCGGTAAATCCGGTGTGTAAAAAACGCGTGGATAAAATTAAATTAGTGGTACGATCATTTTCATTTCGTCCTTCAAATAATTGGAATGCACGACCAGCCCACAAATCTTGAGAATTGTATTTAAAATTTTGCAATGCAAAAGTACCCGACTGGTCTTTTAATGAATCAATTTTAAATTGTTGATCAACATAGATTCCACCAGCCCATTTGGTAAAGGCTGAAAAGAAACGCCGTTCCATATTGATACTTTTACCATAACTGTCGTCTAGTTCGAGTCGGTATTGA
>NZ_JBIPPD010000219.1:0-5360 GCF_044368625.1 Flavobacterium sp.
TTGCTGCAGTATTTTGGCAGCACCGATTTGCGAACCTTAGCATCCTCGGACGACGAGGTCTATTTTAATACCCCGTTAAAATTTGTACATTATCCATTTGATTGGAATTTTCCCTTGTTTGGATTGGCACTCACATTGTTTTTAGCATTTATTTTTATTGGGATTGGCAAACGAATTTTACATGTTTCGGATATGTTTCGGGGGTTTATTCCGTTACTGGGTTCGGTTTTGGTTTCTGGAATCATGGGCTTCTTTGGTTGGAAACTTTTACTTTTAATTTATCCCCAATACCTTGACATTTTACATGGATTTACCTACAACGGACACGATTATATTTATGCGTTTTCTGCCTTGGCATTAATGGTTTCATTCTTTTTTTATCGAAATTACCGCACGAGTTCACAACTTATGAATGGATCTGTGGCGCCTCTTTTTCTTTGGATTATAATCAATTTCCTAATTGTTATTTACTTACCCGGCGGCAGTTTTTTCATAATTCCGGTGTTTGGAATGTTGCTTTCATTTGGATTTTTTATCGTTACACAGCGAACCAATTTTATGCTTAACTTACTTTTCAGCATTCCCGCTTTTGTACTGTTTTTACCATTTGTGGTCACGCTTCCTGTAGGGCTGGGATTGAAAATGATTGTTGGAAGTACATTGCTTATTGCATTAGTTGTGGGATTATTATTGCCTGTTTTTGGCGCGCTAAAAGGGAAAAACGGATGGACCATCGTGAGCTTTTTAGTAGCTATCGGATTTTTGACGAACGCCCACATAAAAGCCGGTTACACGGATGAACAAGCAAAACCCAACAGTTTATTGTATGTATTGAACCAAGATACGAACACCGCAGTTTGGGCTACATACGATAAAAATCTCGACGAATGGACCAAAAATTACCTTGGGAATTTACCTAAACAAGCCGATCCGACAACCGATTTGCCGTTTTTCAGTAAGTATAATTCGGCGTTTACTTTTACTTCAAAAACCGATGTAAAACCGCTTGCAGGACCGTCGATTGAGTTTATTAAAGATACGATGGTAAATGCCCGAAAAAAATATGTAATTACCATTACACCCAACCGGAAAGTAAATCGCTACGATGTTTTTGCCAATGAAAATATGGATTTCTATAATTTAAAAGCAAATGGCGTTTCGCTCGTGGGCTGGAAAAATGCCAAATACAGACGAAACGGCAAGAAAATTTTGAGTTATTATGTGGTCGATAATGCTCCTTTGGAACTATCGTTTACAGTTGATGCTTCGACAAAATTGGACATGGAATTATTAGAATCTTCGTTTGATTTATTGGAAAACAAGCAGTTCTCCGTTCCTAAAAGAGCTTCTTGGATGATTCCAACACCCTTTGTGTTGAATGATGCCGTAGTGCTGCGTCAGAAAATAAAACCGAATACATTTAAACCTGTAATTGCAGCAGATTCGACACCTGCTCAACCTATAATTAATGGAGGAAATTAGTATTTTAGGCTGTGGCTGGTTGGGTTTACCGCTTGCCGAACATTTGATTCAAAAAGGATATAGTGTACGAGGTTCGACCACTTCTGCACCTAAAATAAGTGATTTTGAAGCCAAAGGAATAGCACCGTTTGTCATTGACTTATTGCCCGATTTTATTTCGGGTGATTACGAAACTTTTTTGCAAAAATCCCGCACGTTGATTATTGCAATTCCTCCGAAATTGCGAGGAGAAAACCCAGTATCTTTTGTTGCTAAAATAAAGACGTTTGTTCAAAAAGGGATTTTGAATTCGGAAATTGAACAGGTTTTATTCATCAGTTCGACTTCTGTTTATGGCGAAGATATAATTACAGTGACCGAAGAAACCATTGAAAAACCAGAAACGGTATCGGGAATAGAATTGCTGGAAACCGAACATTATTTGCAACAGCAAACGGCTTTTAAAACAACGGTTTTACGCTTTGGTGGATTGATTGGCGACACGCGAAATCCAGCCAAATTTATTTCTGGAAAAAGCAATATCCCCAATCCACAAGCACCGATAAATTTGATTCATCAAGAGGATTGCATTGGTATTATTACGGCACTCATTGAGCAAGGCATTTGGGGCGAAAAATTCAATGCAGTTGCACCTCATCATCCTTCGCGAAAAGAATATTATGAAGCCAAAACCCGAGCGTTGGGATTGCCACTTCCTGAATTCGAAGACAATGAACGATCGGGGAAAAAAATTGATTCTTCAAAATTGATTTCGAAACTCAACTACCACTTTATTCATACTACAGATTTGTAAACTACTTTCGCAGCGTTAATCCATTTGCATTTCGGGGATATCCCCTTCAATAATCAAATCCGCTTCTGTGGAGGCGATGATGTGTTCTACTGAAACTCCGGGGGCTCTTTCCAAAAGTTTAAACCCTTTTGGGGTAATTTCCAAAACGGCCAATTCGGTTACAACTTTTTTCACGCAACCCACACCCGTTAATGGTAATGTACAACGTTTTAAAATTTTAGACTCGCCTGCTTTATTGACGTGCATCATGGCAACAATAATATTCTCGGCTGAAGCTACTAAATCCATCGCACCGCCCATTCCTTTAACCATTTTACCAGGGATTTTCCAGTTGGCAATATCGCCATTTTCGGAAACTTCCATCGCACCAAGAATGGTTAAATCTACTTTTTGAGAACGAATCATCCCGAAACTAAAAGCCGAATCAAAAAAAGAAGCTCCTGGTAAAGTAGTAATGGTTTGCTTTCCTGCATTGATCACATCGGCGTCTTCTTCGCCTTCAAAAGGAAAAGGTCCCATTCCGAGTACGCCATTTTCGCTCTGAAATTCTACCGAAATATCTTCGCGAACATAATTGGCCACCAAGGTTGGAATGCCAATTCCGAGGTTGACGTAAAATTTATCTTGTACTTCTTTTGCAATGCGTTTTGCGATATCGTTTTTGTCTAGTGCCATAATATTATTCTAATTCTAAATTTAAAACATTTGTTATAAACTCGTTTTCTTTTTCTTGAATGAGTTTTTCTCTCAATTTCAACAGCTCTTTATTCTTTTTTTGAGCATGTAAATCTCGCATTTCGTCCGTAATGAACAATTCAGAATACATTCCTCTAAATTCATTGGAAAGAAGAAATTGAAGAGAGGTTTGCTTTTTGGCTTGTTCATTTATTTCGTTTTTTTGAACTGGAACAAAAAGAGTATTTCCGATAGAGTTTTCATTTCTAAAAAGTTTATATTCATTTACAGCTGTTATTTCATCACTATTGATGCTTTCAGTCGTCAAAATGTTTTCTCTATTGATGGAATAATTTACCATAAATAGAGCAAGTGCTTGCTTTCTAACTCCACCAAAGTCAATTTTGTCAGGGAACTTATCAACGTGTAGCTTTACTTCTTCATCCCAATAGAAAGGATTTCTTTTTTCTCCTCTACAAAACTCTAAAAAACGTTCAAAAGCTTTTTTACGTTTTGCAGGATTGTATTTGGTAAAACAATTAGTATAAGAAGATTGCCAAAACCAGAATTTTACTTTTTCAACATCTTCTTTTTGTAATTCTCCTTTTATATTAAAATATTGAACTAAAAATATAAAATGTAAATTAGCAGGAATATATTTTAAATCTAAAACTGCCAACTGTTCTTTAAAAAAATTTACAGTTTTTACACAATTGTCTAATGTTTGATTAACAACTTCTGAAAAATTTGGTTTTTCGCTTAAAGTTTTAACATCAGTCGCTTTTGAATCTAAATATAAAGGACCGAAAGAGCTTTGGATAGTTCTGAAAATATTTAATCTAAATGCCTCTTTTTTCTTTTTATTTAAAAATTTCTTTCCTTCTAAATTATCAACTATATCTGAAATTTGAATACCTAATCTAAAATTACCAGTTGAAGTAAAAGCAGAAGCTGTATCAATTGAATCAATTTTTTCTCCTTGAGTATTAACTTTTACAAACATTTGATTTGCTGTATCATAGTCCCCTCCTATTATATCAATGGATGGAAGCATATAATCTTGAATTTGATAGGAGATTTCTTGAAATTTGGAAATGTAATCTTTAATCTCATCTTCATTCATCAAATTTGTATTTTGTGCAAATTTTGTTTGAATATTATAAAATTCTTTAGTATCAGCTAATTGATATAGAGGAACTTTATAAAAATCTAAATTTTGAGTGTTTTTAGGACCTACTTCAACTCTATTATTTTTAAAATTATAAATTAAATTAAAATTATTTTGCCATTCTTCATCGTCTCTAGCTAAATTTGTAGTGTTAGGATTAAGCAAACACCCAACAATTGTAGATAATCTTTGAAAGCCATCTAATATGTAACTGGCATTTTCATTTGGATCATCTAATAGATAAGAACCAATTTTTCTGTCTTCGTTTTCAGGATTAAAATCAATATCCTCATTTGGTTTCCAAAGTAAAACTGTACCAATCGGAAACCCTTTAATAATACTATCAAATAAATCTATCCTTTTTTTGGCATCATTCCATCTATAACGTCTTTGAAAAATTGGAATTCTAAAATTCCCTTTTTCAAAATCATCTAAATAATAAGCCAATCTCCTTACTCGAGTATTTATTTGTAATTTGCTCATAATAGATATTTTATTTCGTGAACGATGTGTTCAAATTCGTTGCGGTCGGAAGTATCTTTTGGATTAACTTTTGACTTCAATTTTGGTTGATGTTGTATTCTCTTTTCTAAATCATTTTTGCTTACAATATTAAAATAGTTTGAAAATGTTGATTTAAAGTTTGAAATCGGGAAGCCAAAACCAATTTTGCTATATTGTTCATCAGTTAAGTTATTATATAAATTTCTAACTTCATTTATCAAATTAGCTCTTTCTTTTGTCTGTTTTGGATTACTTCTTGGTAATACAAATCCTTTTTCCAAATCCAAAAAATCTTTTTGAGATGGTGTTAACTTAAAATACACTTGGATAAACTCTTTTTTATCTTGAAAATGAATCAAACTATTGAATACAGAATCAGGCATATAATTTTCTTTTTCCCTTTTGTATAAAATATGATAGGGAATATTTTCTTGTTCTAAAAATCTGGTTTTATAATCAGGTAATTCTTGTTTAGTAATAGTCTCATCAGAATTGATTATGCAATATTCTCTATCACTATCTTTTATTTCATAAAAACGAAGATATTTATTAAGTGGGTCTTTAAAATTTTGATTAGTATCTATATTCCTTGTAATACGGGTTCTTAAAATACTTTCGCTATTAGAACCAGCACCATTATAAAACTCTAACCATCCCTCTTGTAAAGAATTAATTAATTCTTTTGTTGTATCAAATTCTTGTAATATTTTTAAAACAAAAGGTTTTTCATATTCTTCT
>NZ_JBIPPD010000073.1:0-13624 GCF_044368625.1 Flavobacterium sp.
TTTAAGTTTTGTTGTAAATAATAATAGGCTTCTTTTTTATTAAATTCTTCTTCGTTATCTGAATTTGAAATTACAATTTCTCTTTTATTTATTTGAGCTTGACTACTTTCTCTTAAAAAATCTTTATCGCTTCTTGATAGTGTTTTAGTCCATTCTGATGTATCAAAAGCTATAAAATCTGCAGACTTTCTCAAATTCATTCTATGCTTGCCTTTTCTAAAAAAGTGCATTAAATCATCTAAATCAGAGTGATTATTTGAATTGTTGAATATTTCAGCTTTAATGGTTACTATCATTTCTATCTGCCTGTTTTTGTTTCAATAACAACAACTCTTTGTAACTTTCATTAAAGATTTCTTCTGGCCATTTATCAAATTCGCCAAATTCATTTAAATTCAATCTATCCAAAATACTTAGTTGTTCATTCTCCAAATAATCTACATAATACACTGCAATATCATTATTTGAAAAATTAACTTCAGGGTCTGCAACAAGTGCTTGTAATCGCAAAATAAAGTTTTTAGAATGTGTTTCAATCAAATATCTTTTGTTATCATCTTCCAAATAAGATTCTACGAATCGTTGTGCTAAATTTCCATGTGCCGCAGGATGCAAATGACTTTCAGGTTCTTCCATAATAATTAACACAGGTTCTTCATCTTTCATATAAGAACGAGTTATTAATGGTAAAGCTTGTGTTATTCCTTGTCCTGTATATGGGAGGTTTATTGGTTCAATGTTATTATTTCTAATTGAAAAAATGTATTTTTTATTTTTAGAATTAAAAATTTGATCATCGTTTATTTCCAATGACCAATTTTCAAAATTATTTTTATACCAATTACTCACACTTTCAAAAACACCATCTTGATTAATCGTTGATTTAATTAATATGTGGTAAGTGTTTTCGCCTTTTAAACCAATTTTTTTATATTCTTCATTTTTAAAAGGATATTCTTCTTCAGGTTCTGTTCGTAAAGCTTTTAAATAATCATAGTTTAAAAATAAGTCTTCTAATTTTTCATTATTTTTAACAAATCCTTTAAATTCAGAAGTTTCATCTTTTTCTGATATTATAACGTTGTTTTCAAAATACTCCCATTTAAATATTTCTGATTTTTCTTTAATGACGTCAGTGGGAAGTTTTACTTTTAGCTTTAGTTCCGCAAATGTAGAATCATCAGTGTTATTAGAAATTTCCAATTCTAAAAATTCTCCTGGTAAAATTTTTCTATTATAAGCCAAATCGCTATACTCAGAACCTAATTTTATTCCATCAAAATCTAGTTTTATTGCTTCATTAATATTTCCTCTCGAGCTCTCACTAATCATAACAGGCAACTTTAATACAGCAGTTTTCCCACTATTATTCTTCCCAATTAAAATAGTAATTGGTTTTATCTCTAGCGTTTGCCAGTTTTTGAATAATTTGAAATTTTTAAATCTAATTTTAGATACCATAATTTTTCTTTTTTACTGAACACTGATACTGATTACTTCTTTCTCACCGTCCGTTGCTCAATCCTTTTTTCAAATTTTTCTCCTTGAAAAATGCGTTGTACCATAATTCCTGGAATGTGAATTTGGTTTGGGTCTAAGGCTCCTGCAGGAAGTAATTCTTCTACCTCGGCAATAGTAATTTTTGCGGCACCCGCCATACAAGCGTTGAAATTTCGGGCGGTTCCTTTGAAAATTAAGTTTCCGGCTTCGTCGCCTTTCCAAGCTTTTACAATCGAGAAATCGGCTTTGAAGGCTTCTTCCAGAATGTGCATTTTGCCGTTGTATTCGCGTGCTTCTTTACCTTCGGCAACTTCGGTTCCGTAACCCGCTGGTGTGTAAAATGCAGGAATTCCGGCTTGTGCGGCACGGCATTTTTCGGCCAATGTTCCTTGTGGTGTGAGTTCGACATCCAATTCTCCTGAGAGCATTTGGCGTTCGAATTCGGCATTTTCGCCTACATAAGACGAAATCATTTTTTTGATTTGTTTTTTTTGCAAAAGCAATCCCAAACCAAAATCGTCTACTCCAGCATTGTTTGAAATGCAGGTTAAATCATTGACATTCATTTTTACCAATTCGGCAATGCTGTTTTCGGGAATTCCTGAGAGTCCGAAACCGCCAAGCATGATGGTCATTCCGTTTTCAATTCCGTGAAGTGCTTCTTGAACGTTGTGTACTTTTTTATTAATCATAACTGGTTGAAATAGTATAAATAAAAGGGTGTAGTTTCCGTGAATCCCTAGCCCAGATAGAAGTGGAAATCCTTTATGGTCTGGGGTTCAGACCATAATGATTGCAACGGATAGCTGGAAATAGCTCCTGAAACTACAAATCAAATTCGTCGGTATCTTGTTCGGTCTCAACTGCTGTTGTATCTTTTACTTTTGGCACCCAACAATCGACTTTTATAGCCAAATTTGAAGGCCGCTTGAACGGCTCTTTTGAAACGGTGAGCGTTTTATCTTCATAGCATTTTTTCATATACATACCAAATATTGGCAATGCCATCGTGGCTCCTTGACCGTAAGTGATGCTTTTGAAATGTGCCGAACGGTCTTCGTTTCCGACCCAAACGCCTGTAACTAAATTGGGAACCATTCCCATAAACCAGCCGTCGGATTGGTTTTGTGTTGTTCCGGTTTTTCCCGCAATTGGATTTCGCAACGCATACGGATATCCTGTCACGCGGTTGTATCCGTTTCCACCTCCTTCGGTTCTTAAACGGCTACCCGAACCACTTTCCGTAACGCCTTCCAGTAATTTCACAACAGCATAAGCGATGTCCTTGTTCAGAACATCATGGGATTCGGGCATAGTTTGGTACAAAATATTTCCGTTTTTGTCTTCGATTTTAGTGATTACCTCGGGTTTGATGTAAATACCCTGATTGGCAAAAGTTCCGTATGCGGCAACCATGTCGTGCACTGTAATTTCAACCGCTCCTAAAGCAATGGAAGGTTGAGCTGGAATATCGGATTTCACTCCTAATTTTTTAGTTAACTCCACTACTGCCTCTGGCCCAACTCGGTCAATTAATTTTGCCGAAACGGTGTTGATGGAAAGTGCGAGTGCTTTTTTGAGCGTTACCATTCCTCGGTATTCGCTGTTGGAATTTTTGGGTGTCCAAGTTTCTGTGACGTTGTGACGGCCTTGCGGAATGGTAAACGGAGAGTCGATGATCGAATCGCAAGGCGAATATCCTTGTTGTTCGATTGCAGTGGCGTACACAAATGGTTTGAAAGTGGAACCCACTTGTCGAGCCCCTTGGTTGACGTGGTCGTATTGGAAATGCTTGTAGTTGATGCCACCCACCCAGGCTTTTACATGTCCTGTTTCGGGATCCATTGACATCACGCCACTTTGCAGAAAATGCTTGTAATATCGAATCGAATCGTTGGGTGTCATAATGGTGTCGCGTTCGCCTTTCCATGAAAAAACACGCATTTTGGTTTTCACCGAAAATGATTTCATGATGTCTTTTTCGTCTTTTCCTTCGGCTTTCATAATTCTCCACCGCTCCGAATTTTTTCGGGCACGGTTCATCAAATTTTGTGTTTCTTGTTCCGATATATTAACAAAAGGGGCATTTTTGTTTTTCTTTGACTGGTCGAAAAATTCTTCTTGCAAATTTTCCATATGGGCATACACGGCCTCTTCGGCATACTGCTGCATTCTGGAATCGATCGTGGTATAAATTTTTAGACCATCGCGGTAGATGTCGTAGTCGCTTCCGTCTGGTTTTTTATTGTCTCGAACCCAACCTTTCATGAATTCCCGAAGGTATTCGCGGAAATAAGTAGCAATTCCTTCTTTATGGGTTTGCAATTTGAAATCCAAGGTAATGGGAAGTTGGCTCAATTTCTCACGTTGTCCCTCAGTAATAATATCGGATTTCTCCATTTGTTGCAATACCACATTGCGGCGGTTTTTTACGCCTTGGGCATTTCGGATGGGATTGTATAAAGACGAATTTTTAAACATTCCAACCAGCATTGCCGACTCGTCAATGGTTAATTCTTTTGGAGATTTATTGAAATACGTTTTGGCTGCCGAGCGAATTCCCACGGCATAATTGTTAAAATCATACACGTTAAAATACATTGCAATGATTTCGTTTTTGGTATATTGTCTCTCCAATCGGATGGCGATAATCCATTCTTTAACCTTTTGTAAAAGTCGCATAACGATGTTTCGTGAGCCTTCGCCGTGAAACAATTGTTTGGCTAACTGTTGTGACAACGTACTGGCTCCACCACTAGTTCCTAAACTGGTAATCGCTCTTAAAGTTCCCCTTCCGTCAATTCCGGAATGTTCGTAAAAACGCTCATCTTCAGTAGCTACCAAGGCATCAACGAGGTGTTTAGGCAATTCTTCATACGTAATGGAACTCCGGTTTTCATTGTAAAATTTACCGATTGTTTCTCCATCGGAGGAAATGATTTCGGTTGCCAAGTTGGATTCTGGATTTTCCAAATCATTGAAGGACGGCATGTGACCCAAAAGTCCCCATGATGCAAATAGAAATATCAGCACGACGAGTCCGAATCCTATTCCGAAAATTTGCCAAAAACGTTTTATGTAAAATGAAAAATCAGTTTCTCCCGATTTTTTGTATTTTTTGACTGCCATAATTATTCTATTGTTTCAATTCTAAAACCTACTTCTGTGATTCCTTCTAGGGCTTTAATGCCTTCAATTTTACCTGTCTGACGCATCGCTTGCTGAATTTCAACTTTGTAATCGCCGATGGTATCAAAGCGTAAATTTTCTTTATAAAAGAGTTTACTTTCTTTAATGTCCGAAAAACCGTCGCCCAAAAGTGTGCCGTCTGGATTTGTCATTTGGTACTGCAAGGTGTCTATTTTTACCAATCCCCCTGGCCGTTCCATTGCAACAATCAAATATAAATTATTAAATGAATAGGCTTGATTTGCCCGTAAATTGACAAATAAATTATACAATTTTGTGGTGTCTTCTTGCTTGAAACTAAATGCTACAATACTGTCTTTTTCCCAAGCGGTTCCTACTGTTTTATAATCGTCAAACACGCGTTTTTTGTCGCAAGAAGTAACTAAAACAACCATTGAAATAAACAAAAACAATTGCATTCCATACCTCAGCGAATTTTTATTTGGGCGTGACCTTCCGTAAGCCCGATAGCTATCGGGGCGGGTCGGGCTTTGCGTTCCCGCTTTTTTAATTCCGAAGAAAAATCGGAATAAAAAAGAACTTCTCTCGAAACTTCGGGACAATCCCTCACGCAAAGTAAACATCCCATCACTTTTAATATACGAATCAACCCGTAAAAAATTACTCTTTAGACTCATTTTTCTTATTCGGAATTATACGGTTATCTGGTTTGGGTTCGTTCGGATTTCTCTCAGCGGGCTTTCTATTTCCCGAAGGTTTGTTGCGGTTTTTATTGCGATTGTTTGGTTTTCGTTCCGTTGTAGCATTCGGATTTTGATTCGGATTTTGATTCGGATTTTGATTTGCTGGTTTCTCAACCACTTTTGCAACGGCAGGATGGTTTGGATTGTTAGGTCTAATAACGTTTGATCCGGCAGGTTTATTGGCTACTATAGCATTTTCACCTGGTTTTTTCTTCTTAGTGGGACGTTTTTTCTTTTTAGGTTGATCAAAACGCGTTAAACTTTCTTGTCCCATCGCATTGTTGAAATCTTTCTCAGCAATTGGCGCTTCGTCGATGGCGAAATCTTCCAATGATGAAACCTTATTTTTTAACTTATTTTCAGCAATTATTTCTCTAACTTGCTCGATTTTTAACACATGCCAATTTGCAAAATTATTGGTATAGGCAAACCACATCAAGCCTTTAAAAATATCTTGTTTCTGGCAAATTGCATCGCCTTTTTCCGTAACCAAACGGGTTTCAAACTCCGGAAAATTTTTCAAAGCATCCATATAGGTGTCCAACTCGTAGTTCAAACAACACTTTAATTTTCCGCATTGTCCGGCTAGTTTTTGCGGATTTAACGAAAGTTGTTGATAGCGAGCGGCAGATGTATTCACGCTTCTAAAATCTGTAAGCCAAGTGGAACAACAGAGTTCGCGACCACAAGACCCAATGCCGCCCAAACGGGCTGCTTCTTGACGAAAACCTACTTGTTTCATCTCGATTCGGGTGCTGAATTCTTTGGCAAAACCTTTAATCAATGCTCGAAAATCGATTCGATCATTTGCTGTATAATAAAACGTTGCTTTCGAGCCGTCGCCTTGAAATTCGATATCCGAAATTTTCATTTCTAACTTTTGTGCAATGGCAAGTTCGCGCGCGCGAATTTTCATCGGTTCTTCTTTCTCTCGGGCAGCCGACCAAATATCGATATCTTTTTGAGATGCTTTTCGGTAAATTTTAGCGATGTCTTTGCTTTCGTGATTTACCCCTTTTTTCTTCATCTGAATCCGAACTAACTCGCCCGTAAGGGTTACAATTCCGATGTCGTGTCCTGGAGAAGCTTCGGTAGCTACAATGTCGCCCATACTCAAAGTCAAGTTCTCGGTATTCCGATAAAACTCTTTTCTACCGTTTTTAAAACGCACTTCTGCACAATCGAATGGTTTTTCGCCGTTGGGCAAACTCATGTTCGATAGCCAATCAAAAACGGTTAATTTGTTGCAGCTATCGGTGCCGCAATTCCCTTTATTTCCGCAGCCTTTTGGTGCTCCACCATCAGCCGTTGAACAACTTGTACAAGCCATAATTTTATATAGAATGTTATCTAGGATAACTTAAAATTCGTAAATATATTTGGGAGTAAAGATAGGAAAATTTAAGTTGATGTTGCAAAGGGGAAATTTTATGAAACAGCTTAAAAAAACAAACCCGCTATGATCACATATAACGGGTTTGATAGTAGTAAATTATCGCTTTATTTAATTCAAAATCTTATACAATTTATCCGAAAGTCGAATCCTGAACGGAACTTCAAATGTAACTTTGTCGCCCACTTTAGCAGTCAAAGATTCTAGTCCGTTCACTAAAAAATGCTCTAAAATTATTTCTTGATTTCCTGTTGTTGGACCCGAAATTAAGATTTTATCTCCTAAATTAAGTCCTTGATTTTCAACAATAAAAAGTGCTATTTTCGCTTTTACAAAATAATGCTGTGCTTGTGCCACAAGCACTTTTTTTATTTTTACCTTCTGACGAATGTCTTTTTTAGGCATCGTTGCCAATGCTGTATCAGAAAGTTCGCCGGAGTGTTTGAATTTTAAATTCTCTGATTTTCCTTTTCTAAACACTTTGTTTCCGACTTCTTTTCCACTTCTTAGTTTTACTTGTTCAGCTAAGGGTAAATGGGTGATTTCCAAACAATCGGTGGAACAACAGTTTTCCATAACAGCTTTGCATTCGTCGCATTGAATAAAGAGTAAATGACAGCCGTCGTTGGCACAATTGGTGTGATTGTCACAGGGCTTTCCGCATTGGTGGCACTGGGAAACTATGTCGTCTGTGATTCTTTCGCCCAGGCGGTTGTCGAAAACGAAATTCTTTCCGATGAATTTGCTTTCCAATCCTTCTTCTTGAATTTGCTTGGCATAATTAATAATACCACCTTCGAGTTGGTATACGTTTTTGAAACCTTGGTGTTTGTAATAAGCTGATGCTTTTTCGCAACGAATGCCGCCGGTACAATACATTACCAAATTTTTGGTTTCTTTGAAATCTTTGAGTTGCTCGTGGATAATGGGCAAACTCTCTCTAAAGGTTTCTACATCGGGTGTGATGGCGTTTTTGAAATGTCCGACTTCGCTTTCGTAATGGTTTCTGAAATCGACAACAATGGTATTTGGGTCGTCCAAAATTTCATTGAATTCCTTGGCTTTAAGGTGAACTCCGATTTTAGTAACATCAAACGTTTCGTCGTTCAAACCGTCGGCAACTATTTTATCTCTAACTTTTATCGTGAGTTTCAAAAACGAATGATCGTCGTGTTCTACGGCAACATTCAAGCGGATGCCTTGCATAAAATCATAGGCTTCTAATGTTTCGCGGAAGGCTTCGATATTTTCGGCAGGAATGCTCATTTGGGCATTGATTCCTTCGTGGGCTACGTAAATGCGACCCAATGCATCGAGTGCGTTCCAGGCTATAAACAGTTCGTCGCGGAATTTTTTAGGATCTTCAATTTTGGCGTACTGGTAGAAAGACAACGTAAGGCGTTGCTTGCCGGCTTGGTCAATAAGTTCGGCTCTTTCATCGGCACTTAAGGTGTTGTACAGTTGCATGCTATAAACTTTTTAAGTCGAGAAATTATTTTCGGTGCAAAAATAGGGAATATTTTACGGGTTAAAAAATGACAATTGTCATACTTGGGTTTTGGTTTGGGAATTGGCAGATAAAATCGCAAATCATAAAAGGGGAAGAATTCTTGGGCTTAAAATGAAATCCTGAATTATTGGATTTTGCTTCTCTTTAAATACTTTTGTAAATAAGAAAATGCAACAAAAGCAATAATTAAACCGATAATGAGCTTTGTATAAAATATAATCTCTTCATTTCTTTTCTTGGTACGAAAATTATCAATTGAATCTTTGACGTCATTTGGATTAACATCTGTGTCCAAATTTATCTCCTTATCGTATTTCGATTCTCCTAAACCAGTATTATAATGAATTTTATTAGGTGAAGATTTAGCATAATTGCTATACGCTGTTGAAGAATCGCTTGTCGACTCTTTTGCTAATTTGGTAAAACTGCTTTCGCGTTTTTTTTGTGTCTCTGCTTTTTGGGAAGTGTTTAATAAACCAAGCAAATAACATAATCAACCAACTTTTTACCTTCATCAATAAAGCAAATAAACTCATCGACCGTGTTTTTTGCCTCATCGACGAGGCTTATTACTTATTCGATTAGGCAAATAACGTGAATAATCAGGCATTTTGCCTGGTCGATGAAGCTTTTTGGGTGGTTGATGAAGCAAAAAGCCTGGTTTTATAACTCAAATCGAATAATTCCAATATTTTCTCTTGAACTTAATAATGAAAAGTTTTACTTACAAATAAATTCGCATTAAAAATAAACAAATAGTGAATTAAATTGCAGATAATGTAATTGATGGTTTTTGTAAAAATGTTTTCAAGATTGAGCTTTATCAGGAATGATAAATTTGTACGAAAAGGATACAATTTCTTCAGATTAAGATTCTGAAACAAGTTCAAAATGACAAGCCAAACCAAAAGTAAAAGTAGTAACCTAACTAGCCCTGATTGAGGCGGCATCCCCCGATTTTTCATCGGGGATAAAGCCGAAAGCAGGAATATGGATTGCTGAAAAAGCCCAACCTTTCGCTTCAAAAACCTTTTAAAACTAAAAAACCCTTTCAGCGTGTAAAACTAAAAGGGTTATTGAAATTGAAGCTACTTAAATATTAGCAATATTCGTTGAACGCGTCTTGCAAGTTTTCGGCAATCAATTCTGCGGGACGGCCTTCAATGTGGTGACGCTCCAACATGTGCACCAATTCGCCATTTTTGAACAAAGCCATACTTGGCGATGACGGTGGAAACGGAAACATGTGCTGACGCGCTGCATCCACGGCTTCTTTATCGACTCCTGCGAAAACGGTGATTAAATTGTCTGGTTTTTTTGCACCTTCAATACTCATTTTCACGCCCGGACGTGCGTTTCTGGCTGCACAACCACATACGGAATTGATGACAACTAACGTGGTTCCGTCGGCTTTTAAAGCGTTGTCTACTTCGGCAGCGGTATGTAAATCTTGAAAACCTGCAGTGGTGAGTTCCGCTTGCATTGGTTTTACCATTTCTTCTGGATACATATTCTTATATTTTAGGTTTGACTTTTACGAGCTACAAAGTTACAAAGTTTTTATGCGGGAAAAGAGGCGACTTTCATAAAGATTTGTTATTGTATTATTTAAAAAATCCGCTTCCACAGAGCTTGTAAAAAAGGCATTTTCGGGCATTGCCAAATGACTTGTAAATCCTCCCAAAATGTGGTTTCTTCGTCAAGGAATTTAAAAATCAATGACGCTTTTGCTGTTTTAAACATTGATGAAAAGATGCTGGAACCGATTTCATTTTGGTGAAATAAAATATCAATCAACAGTAAATCGTAGAACCAAAATTTGTTTTTTTTGTGAAATTTTCTGAAGTCCGCATGATTTTGCAAAAAGCGCACAACTTCCTTTGATTTCTTGGTAGTGTTTTTAAAAGTGTACCCCGTACTGGCCTTGGTCCAACCGCCTGCCGAACCAATGTTTAAAATGTTTTTTGTGTTGTGTTTCCAAAACGGGTAACACGTCATTGGGATGTTTCCTTGCTCTTTTTCGGTAATTTCGTAATCTGAAATACCTAAATTTTGAATGTAATTGACAATCTCGGTTTCATATTCTTGTTTCGCTAATAAGGTGGGAGAAAACAAGGTATATTCAATCAAGGCTTCGGATTCAGAAGTTGGCAAGACGTACATAAATCTTGTATTGCTTTTTTGTTGGACCGAAAAATCCATAAAAGTAGCGGTTTCGGGTGTAAAAACAGCTTCTTTACTTTTAATAAACCAACCTATAAAATGCTGTTGCACCAAAGGAAATTTGGTTTGTGAAGCTACTAAACTGGGATTGTAAATGCTGTTGAATAATTTCTCCCCTTGAAAGACCCCGGCATTGGTGTGGATTTCTACTCCGGTTTTCGTTTCGGAAAAATTTGAAATTCGCGCTTCAACAAATTCGATATTGGGTTGTTGATGGATGAAATCGAAAACTTTTTTATAGAAATCCAAGCCTCTAACTGTTTTGTATTGGTAGGGTTCTAACGCTAATTTTCGGCTAAATTGGTTGCTTTTAAAAAATGCAGAGTCGTATTTTTTAAGGAGCACATCGTCGAATGTGTCCACTTGATTTTCCCAAAAACTCCACGTTCGGTCGTTGGTTTTTTTGGAATCGGAATCGATGAGAAGCATTTTCTGCTCAGAAAAAAATCCAGACTGAATCATCTCATAAACCGTCATTAAAGACGATAGTCCGGCTCCGGCAAAAATATACGTATAGCTTTTCATCCTTCAAAAGTAAGTAATCTTGGGCGAAACAAAAATGAAATAAATGTTAATCAATATGGTATCGTAATCCTAAAAACGTTCGGATTCCTTGATTTGGTCCGTAAGCATAGGTTGGGTCAAAGGTTAGTCCGTTAGGATTATCTGCAGAGGGAACGGCATTTCCATTGCCATCAAATTGTACATTCTGGTCAAATGGGTCATTGGCTCTTGCAATCAAAAAAGGATTTCCACGATTGGGCGTCCAATCAAAAAGATTTTTAATTCCTGCATAGATTTCAAGGTTATGAAACTTTTTATAAGTAAACTGAATGTTTTGAATACTAAACGGCTGTGAATATTCCCGTCGCGGGTCAAGCTCACTCAGCAAAGGCAAACGCATCGGCCCGGTCAAATTACCCGTGTAATCAAAAGAAAGAAACCACTTGGGAATTTCATAATTTATAGCCCAGTTCAATGAATATTTCTCGGTAAATAAAGGCACAAAACTGATGCCATCTTGCTGTGTTATTGGGTCAAAATAGCTAGCACCAACCGTGGCTTTTACACCAAAAGGCGTAATCCAATCGGCATTGGCACTCACTCCAAAAATTTTCGAAAATCCATCTAAGTTGTCGTAAATAATTTGATTCGGGTTCAGGTCGTAATTCGCAAATATACGATTGGTGAAATGCGTGTACCAAGAGGACATTTCTAAATTTACTATACCTGCATTTTCTAATTTGAATTTTTTTAGGTAATTTAAATTTAGGTTATACGACGTTTCTGGATCTAAATTGTCCACTAAAATTACCTCTCTCGCTCCCGATAATGCTTGATGGTCTTCGGTAAAGAGATTGACAACTCTGAAACCCGTGCCGAAATTTAATCGCAAAATATCATCGGCTGTTGGTTTCCATTTTAGCGCAACTCTTGGCGTAAAAATAGAACCGTGAACGGAGTTGTAGTCGTATCGCGAACCCAGAAGAATTCCCGTTTTTTCTGAAAATTTGATGTCGTCTTGCACAAAAAGGCTGTAGATTTTGGAATGGTCTGAAGTGGCGGTTGCCGGCGTGTTGTCGTTGTAAAATTGGTATCGAAAAGCACTTCCAAAAAGCAGCGAGTGATTTTTTATGTTTTTATCCCAAAGAAATTGTCCGAAACCAATTTTTTGATTGGCAAGATAAACCGAATTTCCATACACCGAATTTTGGTCGTGACCAATAAGCGAAAATTGCACGTACATTTTTTCTTTTACAGGCAACTCATATTTTCCTAAAAGCTCAAACCGCGAGGTATAAATGCTTTCGCCATAAACTTCGTCGCCTCCGCGGAAATTACTGTTCCACTGCATTTCGCCACCCCAACGGTCTTCATATAAGTAGCGAGAAACTAAGCTGAATTCTTTTTCTGATTTACGATTGATATTCCATTTACTAAAAAAGGAAACACGGTTTTGAAGTGCAACATCTGTAAAATTGTCGTTATTATGGTCTATCGGATTGTTGTAGGAGAAATAATTGACCCCAAAAAGGGCGTCCACTTTTTTGCCAATCGTTGCCTTGTATCCCAAGTCGATATTGTTTTCGAGCCAAGAAGTGGTGAACATATCGGCAGTAAATAAAGAACTGTTTTTTGCTTTTTTGGTAATAATATTGATTAAACCTCCAACGGCTTCGCTTCCATACAGTGTAGATGCAGCTCCTTTTACTACTTCAATTCGGTCAATCATCGCATTTGGAATTCCCGATAAACCATAAACGGTTCCAAGCGCACTTACAATTGGCATTCCATCAATAGTAACCATAGTATACGGGCCGTCAAGACCGTTTATCCTGATGTCGCCCGTTCCACAGACATTACAATTGTTTTGCGGACGTAAACCGTTTACATTTTGCAGCGCTTCTAATACGTTACTTGTAGGGTTTTGTTTTAAAAAAGTTGCACTAATAATTTCAACAGGAATAGGAGTTTCAAGACGTTTTACGGCTTTTAGAGTTCCCGATACGACCACTTCTTCAAGCTCATTGGTTTCTTTTTTTGAAACTGTATCAGTTGTAGTTTGCGCAAAAGTGGATAGCGATAAAATATAAACTATAAAAATAATTTTTTTCATTTTAATACAAATTATTTAGACAAAACTAAAAATTAATTTTGATTAATACAAATAAAATAGGCTTGCTATTTCAACAAGCCTATTAATAACTACTTCAATCAAAAACCAGATGATTTAAATTTAGAAATCGGCATTTTCATAGAACTGTTTTGGAACCGGAAAGTGGTCCTTGGTAGGAAAAACACCGTCTTGTAAATCCATTAACTCAATGTCAGTACAAATACAGCTAACTAATTGTTTTCTAACGTCGTATTCATTCATTTTTATACCAATAAATACCAATTCGTTTAATCTATCGCCATAATTTTTTGACCAACGCTCTTCGATAATTTCTTGGTTGTCAACAAAATTTTGAAATTTTATACGTTCAGAAAAAGGCATACTTGCCCACCAAACTCCCGCACCTTCTGATTTTATTGAGCCACCCGCTTGAGACCAGTTTAGTGCTTGATCGGGTCTGGATGCAAGCCAAAAAAGTCCTTTACTTC
>NZ_JBIPPD010000041.1:0-18936 GCF_044368625.1 Flavobacterium sp.
GAAAGAGTGGTGGGAGTATTTAAGTGATGAACAGAAGGCGGCAATAGAGGAAGGCTTAGATGATATTAAAAACGGCAGGGTTTTTTCTTACGAGGAAATGAAAAAGGAATTTGGGCTTTTATGAGACAGCTTACTTTTTCTAAAAGAAGTATAAAAGATATCAGGGTAATTTCAGAATATATTGAAGCCAAATTTTCTGTTCGAATTAAATTATTATTTTTGGAAAAATTACAAAAGAATCTAGATTATATAATTTTAAATCCTGAAAATTTTCCAAAATCGGAATACCAAAATTTGAGAAAATGTGTGGTTTCGAAGCATACAATTATATTTTATTTGGTAAGTTCGAAACAAGTTCATATCGTTACCGTTTTTGACACAAGACAAAATCCTAAAAGAGTAATTAAAAAAAATTAGTATCTTGGCAATGGACATTCAATTAGAAAAATTAGAACTTATAAAATTATTGGCAGAGACCGATAATCCATCGATAATTAATGATATCAAGAAGATTTTCTATGGAGAAAAGAAAGATTGGTGGCAGGAGCTGAGTGACGAACAGAAAGCGGCAATAGAAGAAGGTATTAAGGATGCTGATGAAGGAAGAGTGGTTTCACACGAGTATTTTATGAAAAAATTTTTGTAGATGAATAGTTTGGTTTTATCTCTAAAAGCCGAAAAACAGCTAGAGAATATTTTTCTGTATGTTGAAGCAAAATTTTCTGAAAGAATTCGTAGGGAGTTAGCCAAAAAGATTTACCATTGTTTTAAGCTTATAGAGAATGATCCAGAATTATTTTCGTTTTCGGACTATAATCGTTCACTGAGAGAATGTGTGGTTGCCAAGTCAACTACTGTTTTCCATCAAAATTAAAAAAGAATATATTGTTGTTGTTTCAGTTTTCGATACAAAGCAAAATCCTAAAAAAGATAAATAAAATAGCATAGATGAAAGGACCTTTATTTTACTCAAAAATTTTACTTTTCGGAGAATACGGAATTATTCGTGATTCGAAAGGTCTTTCGATCCCTTATAATTTTTACAAAGGTGCGCTAAAAGTTTCGGATTTGTCCGATGCGGTTTCCCTGAAATCCAATAAAAGTTTGCAAAGGTTTGCCACTTATTTAGAGCAATTGCAAAAAGACCAACCCAATCTGGTTACTTTTGATATTGAAAAATTAAAGTCGGACATTTCAGACGGAATGTATTTTGATTCTTCTATCCCACAAGGTTACGGAGTAGGAAGTAGCGGAGCTTTAGTAGCTGCGATTTACGACCAATATGCCGACGACAAGATTACCGTTTTAGAAAATTTGACACGCGAAAAATTGTTGAAACTGAAAACCATTTTCGGTCAAATGGAATCTTTTTTTCACGGAAAAAGTTCGGGATTAGATCCATTAAACAGCTATTTGAGTATTCCTATTTTAATCAACTCGCAAGACAATATTGAAGCAACTGGCATTCCAACCCAATCTACGGATGGAAAAGGAGCTGTTTTCTTGTTGGATTCAGGAATTATTGGCGAAACGGCACCAATGGTTACCATTTTTATGGAAAACTTAAAAGACAAAGGGTTTAGAGCGATGCTAAAAAACCAGTTTGTAAAATATACCGATGCTTGTGTGGAAAATTTCTTAGGTGGCGATTTGAAATCACTTTTTTCAAATACTAAAAAACTTTCCAAAGTAGTTTTGAATAACTTTAAGCCGATGATTCCAGAGCAATTTCACGGGATTTGGCAACAAGGGATTGATACAAACGATTATTATTTAAAACTTTGTGGATCAGGTGGTGGCGGTTATATTTTAGGTTTTACTGAGGATTTAGATAAAGCCAAAGCTGCTTTGAAAGACTATAAACTCGAAGTGGTTTATCAGTTTTAATCTTATTTAAATTTTGGTTGGTTACAACCTTTTAAACCTACAACAGCAATGCTAAGCAGAAAAAGCAAACTTTTCTTGATGAAGGTACTTGGTTTGTTTTCTGTCATTCGCGGCTACAATATTCCTATTATTATCTTAGCACAATACCTTTCGGCGATTTTTATTTTGGCGAAAGACAAGTCTGCTTTGGAAACGCTTTTGGATGTCAATTTATTTTTGATTGTTATAGCATCTTCTGTTACCATTGCCTCGGGGTACATAATCAATAGTTTTTACGACAGTAAAAAAGACTTTATTAACCGACCTCGAAAGTCGATGTTGGATCGATTAGTGAGTCAAAAAACAAAATTAACGGTTTACTTCGTACTTAACTTCACGGCTGCTTTTTTAGGGTTGATAGTTTCTTGGAGAGCTTCATTGTTCTTTTCAGTTTATATTTTTTTGATTTGGTTTTACTCACATAAAGTCAAGCGTTACGCCATTATCGGAAATTTGATGTCGACTTTGATGACCATTTTACCGTTTTTTGCTATATTTTTAATGTATTATAAAGATATTGAACATACCAGTTCGTATGTTGTTATTTTCTCGCACGCGGCTTTTCTTTTTTTCTTATTATCGATTCGGGAATTGATAAAAGATTTAGAAAATATTGTGGGCGATTTTTCGAGTAATTACCAAACCATTCCTGTGGTTTATGGCGAGAAGATTTCAAAATATATCATTACTATTTTGAGTGCCTTAACTGTTATTCCGGTGTATGTTTTAATCGAGTTGGACGATGTGGGTTATATGGATATTTATTTTTACGCCTGTTTTATTGTACTGATTTTTTTTGTTATTTATCTATGGAAATCTACTGCAAAAGAACAGTATTTGAATCTGCACAATGTGCTAAAGATTCTGATTGTCGCAGGAGTTTTTTGTATTGTATTGATCGAGCCCTCGGTTTTGATTCATGGAAAGAAATTGTTGCTTTCGATGGGCTTTATGTCTTTCTAAAGCAGTGTTTTACGGCCCAATGTTTCTTTTTTTTGAAATTTATGTAACAATTTTAACCCGTTAAAAATACCTTTAAAGTTTTCGGTAATTTTTGGACGTGGGGATGATGTCGTTGTTTTGCATAATAATTTCTTTGGTATTGTCGGTTTTAATCAAATTAGTGTTTACAATATAGGACTTGTGGCATCGGATGAAATTTGGCGGTAACTGCGTAGCAATTTCTTTTAAACTTCCTCTGGTCGTCTCTTTTTTGTTTTTTGTAATCAGTTCAAGATAATGGTCATCAGCACGAATGTAAAGCAAATCATCAAGGTATACTTTTGACTTATTTTTAAGAACAATATGTTCTATAATGGATTTTTTCTTAACTGTTTCTAACTCTTCCGAAGTTTCTTTTGTTGCTCGTTCGGCTTTTTCTTTTTCCAACGCCAAAATTCTTTTCGTTCGATCTACTTTTTTCCATCGGATAAAGGAATATAGTGCTAAGAGAAAAACTAAAAAAATAAGAACGCCATATACTATTTTATTGCGAACAAACCGATTTTCGAGGTCATCAAGTTGCTTGATTTTAAGGTCTTTTTCTTTCGTTTGAAACTTAACATCAATTTCATAGAAGTTACTGTTTTTTGCAAAATCATTAACCAAACTGTCTAATTTGTCGTAGAGCTTTTCTTGTTTTTTTGCCGCAATTGTATCATTTAACCCTTCGTAAGCCAATAATTTTTGAAAAGCTACAATGCGTGAAATTTTTATGCGGTATTTTTTATTCGAGAGGGTATCGGTTTGGTTTAAATAAAAAAGTGCCTTTTTATAATTTCCTCTAACGCGTTCATTAACGCCAAGGTTGATTAAAGTATAGGTTTGATGTAATAAATCGTTATTTTTTCTGGCAAGTAACAGACTTTCATTTAGTGCTTTTTCTGATAATTCATACTGACGTAAACTGGTATAAAGATTTCCAAGTCCGAGAAGCGTAAGTGCTCGAAACGCATCGTTTGTCTTGTAAAAATTTGTTTTCTGTATCGTTTTTATTTTTTCAAAAGCAACTTTGTATTTTGAACTATCTTCAAAAATATCTTTAAAATTTTCGTATTCAATTTTAGCAAACCATTTATCAGAAGCATCATTCTTTGAAGCCCATTGTAATTCTTTCAGAAAGAATCGTCTGTCTTTTTCGTAATTATGTTTGCTCGATTCTGTGCGGTGTAATTGAAACAATAAATCTTTATATTGTTCGTCATTTAGCGTTTTTCTTTTATTTTCTTTTTCAAAAACGTTATAATAGGTAGCATAAGCCGAATCTTCGCAGTTGATATTGGCGTACAATTCGGCTATTTTTAACTGCTTTAATGCGTTGTGCTTTTTGTTGGTCAATTCCTTTTTTAACCGCACAATCGTTTGCAGCTCATTCTTATAGAAATAATCGTAAGAAATTGAATCTATGGCAATGTTCTGGCTAAAGACGGTGGTGCAGAAAAGTAAAAGGAAGAGATAACGCATAAAATTAATTTGTAATTCCTACTACGCCTCCGTTTCCGGCTTGGCGGGGTATTGCAATTGCTTTTGTCGCTAATTTTGGGCAAGGAAAATTTCCGTTTGCAACAGTTTCATCTAAGCCGTGGTCATCTAAAAACTTTATAAAACAATCTAAATTATTTCTTAAATCTTCACTGTCGTTCCAATAGAACACTCTGATTTTATTAGTTTTCAATTTAAAATTGGCGCTAAATATTAGAGCATCATTTCCTGAACTTTCTATTCTAGCTCCCTTTTCGTTTTTAAAATGGAAAATTACTGCTTCGTCAGTTTTAGTAGAGTCTGTGATTTTTTGTGTTGCAACTAATTTGAAGCAGTCATTGAATATTTGAGAAAATTTAATAGATACTTCTGTGTCTCCTTTGCTATTTCGATAAGCGGTAAGATTGATGTTCATGTTTTTGTGGTTTTAGTGGTTATAGTGTAAATGTATAATTATTATTTTAAGAATTTTAACTTAAAAAACTTTGTTTCGATTTTGTAGATTTTAAATTTTTGATAGTGTAAAGCCGTAATTAATACAAGTTGCGGCTTTAAGCACAAGACTATCGAAACTTAAAGTTTTAATTTTTGATGAATTTCTCCTTGAATAATCCCTCATTAGTTCTGATTTCAATGAAATAAATACCATTTGATAAGTCACTAACATCAACGCTGTTGTTAGCTGTTGTTCTTACAGCGGTTGCTCTTCCAGCAATGTCCACAATCTTTAGATCAAGTATGGATTGTTCTGTTTGAATGTTTAAAATTGAAGATGCTGGGTTGGGGTAAATGGTAGGGTTTGCTTTGACAAACGGCACATTAGTTAAGTTTTGACCTGCCAAGAGGACGGCATAGATTTCGCCATTTACACTTGTTGTAAATTCAAAATTGATATCATAAAATTTGTCAGCACCATAGTTTGCAATGGTTGTATTATAAATTGTATAATTTCCATTTGTATTGTTTAATGGATTTGCATCGTGACCAGTCGGACTATTATTTTGATCTTGATAGCGCACTATTTTTATATCTGCTAAGGTTTTATTTGTGCCATATAAAGCATTAAAATCAGTAACTAATTTATTGAGTTCAGTAGTGGTGTAATACAGTCTAAATGTTCCTTCTGAACCACCAAAACTCTGAGAACCGGGAAAGAAAACACTTTTATTCAAATACATACCTGTTTCGACAATACTATTACCAAAATTGCGTGTTTCGGTTTTGAAAGGAGTTGCTAAATTTATGCTTGAAATGCTATAGCATGCTGATGGCAAACTTCCTGTTCCTGCAAGAACGGCTGAAAATAAATCACCATCACTATCAAATACAGAGTGTGTGGCATTTGTAGTTAAATTTCCAGTGCCGCATTGAACAGGTTCGGCACTTATACCACTTGAAGCAATATTATACCGTGTGCTGTAAACGCCAAATTTATCTGAAACTGCGGCATCAAATTTCAGAAATCTCCAGTCATTAACTTGAGCTAGACCAAGTGGGTGACTGACTCCTGTATTCCCAAAACCAAAATAAACCCCATTACCCGCAGGAATTAAATTTTGACCCTGATTTGCAAAAGACAAATTGGTTACTTGAGACCATGAACTTGTAGTAGGGTTGTATTTTGATAAAACTCCACCATTATGCACTAAATATCCAAATCCGTTAAAAGTAAATACATTTTGATTAGGATGTCCGCTACTTGTATTATTTGTATTTAATGAATGTGCTTCCGTTGTCCAAGTGTTGGTGTCAAAATTATATTTTCCTACTAACTTTTGTGGTGAAAAAGAGACCACATATCCAATATTACCAATAACAAAACTACTACAAAACGCTCCGATGAAAGGGACATTTGTTTTTTGTGTCCAAGAATTTGTTAACGGATTGTATTCATAAAAACCGTCTGTTTGTATTCCATTGATACCTGATCCTTGCCCTGCAAAAAATTTACCGTTATAAGACATTGCAATCATTCCACGTCTTTTTCCAGCAGGATATGGTGCTTTATTAGTCCAAGCATTTGTTATTGGGTTATACTCTACAAGCGCGTCTAAAAATTCTGGATTTGTACCAGTACTCTGGATAAATCGGCTGTAGCCGCCAACGACATAACCTTTCCCAGCTACTTCTGCAGCGGCTCTTTGCGTATGGATAGTTGGTAGGTTTGCTTTTTGTAACCAATTATTTGTTGCAGGGTCATATTCCCAGAAATCATTTATACCTTCATTATCTTCACCGCCACCTACGTAGGCTTTTCCGTTTAAAAAAAACCCGCTTGCTTCAGTACGGTTTTTTCCTACTTCTACATCAATTATAGACCAGGTGTTTGTTGTCGTGTTGTATTTATGAACACTGTCGTCATAAAGACTAACATTTGATGTTATACCTCCAAATAAAAAAATATCATCGCCAATTGTAGCTATTGAACTTGCCTGTTTGCCGGAATTGTTTGTATTAGGTGGATTTGGGGTATTCATAAAATTTTGTTTCGATGTCCAAACATTTGTCAAAGGGTCATATTCGTACCAAAATGAACTTCTATAATCTATAAAAGAAGAAATAAAACTTCTGCCTGTACCAGCATACCCTTTTCCGTTAATGCTGGCGCCGACACCTTCAAAAAAAGCTGTTGGTAAATTAGCTTTAACAGTCCAAATATCGGTTAAAGTGTCGTACTCATAAAATTCATTTCGAAAACAACCTGCTTCATTAGCAGTGCAATTATTAAAAGGTGCTGTTGTACCTGCTCCAAGATAACCTTTGTTACCGATTGCGAATGCAAATGCCCCGCGTCGATTTGCTGGACCAGGATAATCGGCTTTTTGCGCTATCTGTCCATTTATTGGGTTATAGGAAACTAAATCATTTTGGGTAGTACTAACGTAGATAATATTATTTACAACAAACGCTGCGTCTACTGATGCAGTTCCAACCGAAACAGAAATCGGACTTCCCCAGCTGTCGGTTTGAAAGTTGTATTCTGTTATAGAATTTATTTGGAGTAAATACAATTTGTTCTGAATTATAAACATGCCTTTTACGTAAATAGGATTTGCACAGCCGCTACCTAAATTTTTTAACTTGTTTAAAGCGCCTGTGTTTGGATCATATTCTGTGAAATCTTTTGGACCACAGTTTGCATAACCCCCAATAATGTATAGTTTGTTATTATAAGAAACCATTCCTGCTCCGTGTCTTGCAACCATATCGTTTCCCAACGATTTCTTTGTTGCAAACGAGGGTACTTGTGCGTTAACTAACGATAGCGCTAGTAAAAAAAAGAGTGTAATTTTTGTTTTCATAAAGATTTAAGGGTTAATTTTTTTTTATAAAATTGTTGTTTAAAAGAGATTGTATGTTATTCCAATAAAACATGACGGTTTATAAACTTTTTCATACTGTATTTGATAATTTGGGTTGGTATAAAAAAAGTTGTTTGAAGCATCTGTGTATAAATTTGCTGTTTTTAGTTTATCGACTTTTACAAAAGAAACACCACTAGTTATTACTAATCTATTACTTTCGGTAAGAAAGAAACTTACGCCTGTATAAAAACTTGCATTTGAATCATCATTTAAACTTAATCCAACTGATAAACCTGAAGCAAAACTTGGTGTAAAATTGTAATACGCATGAAGCAAACCCCCTAACGCATGTTTAATGGTGTTTTTATTAGACGCTCTTAAATAATTATTTTGATCATTTGGTTTTTGATAAGTTTCAAATGATTCATCACCAATAAAATTTAAAAAATATCCAGCACTACCATTTATCTTAATTTGGTTGTAGGTTTTTACTTTTATAGTTGGATAGGTATGCAAAATTTCATTTTTGTCGTTTTTTATTAAAAAGATGATGTCTGCTTTGTCGTTGTAAACAAATTCCGAACTTATTTTAGTTATGTAATCATGGTGTATTATTTCAGTAAACAAATCACAACCCTTAAAAGTTTCGTTTATGATGTTTCGTTTATTTTTTGGTAAGGTTATACTATCATTTATTGCTTTAACTTTTTTCATTTCATCTTCAAAATAGTATTTCAAATCAAATGATGCAGTCATATTAGTTATCGATAAAGTGTTTTTACCATCTTTTAAATCTCCTTTAAATACAAAATCTCTTTTTTTCAAAATCTCGTTTATTTTTTGATAATTAGCATTTAAATCCGAATATAAACTGCCAATTTTTTCTATTTGTTTTACAATATCTTGTTTTGTTTTTGTGACATCCTCCAACCCGATTGACTGTAATGTTGTTCTTGCTTTTTGTTTAAATGCTGATGTGTCATTAACAAACGTAGATGATTCTTTTATTTGATTTATAAGTAATTCATTGATTGATAAGTAGTTGTTGATTTTATCGAATGAAATTTGGAACTCTTTGAAATTTTGTAAAAACTCATTTTTTGCTGTGTTAATTTCTGTCAATTTAATTATTTGCTCTTTTTGTTCTTTATTCAAGTTTTCAAGACTTTTGATTTGATTGATATACTTCTCAATTTCAGCCCTCTGTGTTATTAATTCACTATTCAAACTATCGATTTCTTTTTTTATTTCTGATGATAGAGAATCAATTTCTTTTAAATTATTATTAAAAGTTAGGTTTTTTTTATAAGTAGATGTTCTATTATAATTGGCTTGTGCGAACTTCAAACTTTCAATTTTCATTTTCACATTTGAATTATTTGAATCTGTCACCACATTTGCAATTTCATTCTCGATTTTCTTGCCATCTAACTCTAAACTTATTTTTTGAAATTCAGCACTACTAAAATCATAATCAATTGATTTAATCGTGGAAAAAGTTTTACTTATAAATGGATTAGTATTCTCAATTTTTAAAATTAAGTTTTCCCCATACTTAATATTATGCATGCCTTTTTTATAAGTTATTACGGCTCCTTTTGCATTAATCTCTGTTTGAGCAAAAATTGAAACCCCAAAAATCAACATCAGTAAACATATTAGATTTCTCATAATTTCATGTATTAAATGTTTCACCTACTCTTTTTGAGGATTTTCGGTTTGCTCCTTTTTTATAAATTTATCAGTAAAAAATTTAATTCTTCAAGGGCTTATATCGTTCTCCTAATATTGAGACTCTACCCATATCTGGTTGAATCATTACCCCAAGTAAATCATATTTGCCATATTCATAATTTCTACTTATGCCACCATCTTGATATTGGATGACTAGAGTATATTGATAGCGTCCGGTACCGCCAACTTGTTTTCGCCATGTGCCATTAGGTTCGCAATCAATCCAAAATTTTATAGCAACAGGTTCTACATCGTGTGGCTGAAAATATCCAGTTCCATCTTCTTTTAAAAGGATCTTCGGATTTCCGCCATCGCCTTCATAAGTATATTCACCAATAATCTCTGGCGGAAATACTTTAGTTACTGTGTAAGAATTTCCCATTACTGTTAAGTTTATAACACTTTGAGCATTTAGGGAGCTAATTGCTAAACTGACGAGCAATGCTAGTAATAATTTTTTCATGATATAGGTATTTGTTTTTTGCCTACTTAATAAAGTTTTCGACTTCTTCTTTCTTGTTATTTTGTTGTAATCATCTTAGCATCAAAATCCTGACATGATTAAAACAAAATATAGTGGCAATTTTATTTAAAAATGATTTTAAAGATTTGATTGAAGCGTTGCTTATTGACGTTCGTATACGGCTGTTCCAATCTTAAAGCTTTGCTTATTGTCATTCATTGCAAGACCTACAATGCCAGTTTGAACCCAGTTTCCGCTGTCATAGTACGTGTGGCTATAGGCATCCCAATAACCACCATTTTGATATTCAACAACAGTTAAATAGTTTCCTCCAATAGCTGCTGAAGGCCATCCTAAAGAACCCGAACTTGTAACTTTTCCATTACCCGCTCCGTTATCAGAGACTCCAGAGATAACAACAATAAGACCTGAATTGGTCTCTTTCCAAGTTCCATTAATATCCGTGGCTGAAAAAGAACCGTCTGAATTGTATGCATCTGTTGCATCTTCTGAACACGATACTAAGAACAAGACGGTCAGAAATAAAAATAGATTTTTCATAATTTTATGATTTAGTTTTTTTGCCTACTCTGATAAGTTTTCGGCTACCCTTTTTGCGCTTTACGAATTGCGAAATTGTCTTTTGATTCGCCAAAATTGCTAAATATTCACATACGTCACGAAAAAATGTCGTGAATGACGCAAAATGTAACGTGAAATCGCTATTTGAATTTAAATTACCGATAATATTGTAGTCTTTTTCTTAAAAAAATCTTTTCAATGGTGTTTATTGTTATTCGCCTATTTTCTCAGAATTCATCTTTTTAAATAGTAATCGTATAAAAACTTTGGTTCAAAGTGTATTTCAATCCACCTTTCTTTTGGGTCATTAGTTAGATACTGTTCTCCCAATATTTTTCTATTTCTTTCTAAATCAAATTCTAAATAATATAAATAGTATCTTTGCACAAATTATGTTGATTTATGAAATGAGCAAGTAAAATAATAGGTTGTAAAACCCATTTTTGAATATGCGAATTCCATATTCCAATAAAAAGCAATAGTATCTACATATGAATAATAAGGAAGGGAATAACAAGCGTTCAGGTTCAAGCAGACCAAGTTCGAATAAGAGTAAACCTGCAATGGCCAAGCGTTCGCAAAAACCCAAAAAGGAAACTCCAGCTAAAGGAGTAACAGCTGAAAAAGGGGCAAAAGCAGATGAAGTGGTGAAGAAACCAAATCAAGCTCCTAAAAGACAAAAAGCTTCAGACGAACTGCGTTTGAACAAGTACATTTCCAATTCGGGCGTATGTTCACGTCGGGATGCTGATATTTACATCCAGTCGGGAAATGTAAAAGTAAATGGCATTCCCGTTACCGAAATGGGATATTTGGTAAAGTTGACGGATGTTGTAAATTTCGACGGTACCATTTTAACACCAGAGAAAAAAGTGTACATCTTGCTGAATAAGCCTAAAAACTTTACAACCGCAATGGAAGAACATGCCGAACACAGAAACGTGTTGGAATTGCTTCGTGGTGCAACTACTTCAAAAATTGCACCTGTAGGAAGAATGGACAAGAATACAACTGGATTGTTATTGTTTACCAACGATTCCGATATGATTCGTAAATTTGGTTTGCCAAGTCAGAAATCATCAAAAATCTACCAAGTGTCTTTAGATAAAAATTTGAAGTTTGAAGATTTAGAAAAAATTCAAAAAGGAATGGTCATAGATGGTCATCGAGTGGCTGTAGAAGAGATAAGCTACATCGACAAAGAGCCTAAAAGTGAAGTAGGTTTGAAATTGAAAAGTTCGAACGTAAAAGTAGTTCGCGCTATTTTTGAACATTTTGAATACGACGTTTTGCGAATTGATAGAGTTGCTTTTGCAGGATTGACCAAAAAGAATTTACCTCGAGGAAATTTCCGATTGCTTACGGAACAAGAAATAATCAATTTGAAAAACGTTTAAAATAGTATTAACAGATACAAACCAAGAAATCCTTTACTTTTGGAGGATTTTTTTATTATACACCCCAATCTTATGAGTCAAAATTTAGATTCCATCGCTTTTAAATGGTTTGCTGCTTTTAATGAGCACAATTTAGAAAAACTGCTGAGCCTCTACGACGATAAAGCCCAGCATTACAGTCCGAAACTAAAAGTGCGAAATCCCGAAACCAACGGACTCATTTCTGGCAAAGATGCCTTACGAAGTTGGTGGCAAGATGCATTTGAACGTTTGCCTAGTTTGCGCTACGAAGTAAAGTCTTTAACATCAAACGAATATCGGGTTTTTATGGAATACATCCGAAGAGTTGACGGCGAACCCGATATGATGGTGGCTGAAATACTTTCTATCGAGAACAATAAAATAATTTTCTCTAAAGTTTATCATGGCTAATATTTTTATGAGAAATTTTCTTACTTTAAGCGCCTCAAATAATAATAAAATTTTAATTTAAAATGAAAAAAATTGTAGTTGGATGTTTGTTTTTAGTAGCCTTTAGTTCTCAAGGACAGGGGCGAGGTATTATAGATGTTTTTCAGAATACAGGTGGCTCTGTTCTTAGAAGTGTAACGGCTGGTAAGGATAAAGATAATGCAATCGGGAGTCCTTACGTAAACGATTTGTTTTTGACTACTCAAATTTCAGGTACTGAAAATGTATTTCAAACAAGATATAATGCATATACCGATGAGGTCGAAGTACGTCATGACGACGCTGTGTTTGTAATTCCAAAAGAAGATCAATTCAGTTCTATTTATTACAAATTGGCAGATTCTAAACTGAAATTAATGCGTTATAATGTTGAAAAAGAAGAATATAAATACGGTTATTTGTTTGAATTATATGTTAAAGAAACGTTTGGAATATATAAGCGCGAGCGAGTAACTTTTCAAGACGAACGGCAGCCAGTGAACGGTTATTCTTTGCCAACACCACCAAAGTACACTAAAAACAGTCCAGAGTACTATTTAAAAATGGATGAAACAAAAGTAATTCCTTTTCCAAAAAACAAAAAAGCATTAATAAGTTTATTTTCTAATAATGAAGAAAAGATCAATACCTTTTTGAAATCAGAAAAAATTTCATTTAAAGATGAAGCAGATTTGATTAAATTGACTCAGTTTTTAGCCACATTATAAAGTTTTCTTTTTCGTAAGCATAAAGTCTTTTACATACAAAGGTTCAAAATAAGCGACATCTACGGTGTCGCTTTTTTTGTACTTTTCAAAACTCAAAAAACTCATTTCTTTAGCCGAAGGGTAAATAATGTTGTCGTGAAAGATAAAATTACTTTTGTTTAAAAAAGCCTTGCATTTGGATGCACCGTCGCCTATAAAATGAATTTCTTGTTCCAACTCTTTATAACTATCCTCCGTAATTATTTCGGCTGCAACAGCTTGAATAGTGTTTAAATTAAGGTCAAAAGCAGCACTAAAGACTTCCATTCTTCGAGCGTCAATCATCGGAATAATTAATCCGTTTGGTATCGAAATTTGAGCGGCTAAACTTTGTAATGTATCTACAGCGATGAGCGGAATATTTAAGGCATAACACAAGCCTTTGGCCGAAGAAACGCCAATTCGTAAACCTGTATAGGAACCCGGACCTTGACTAACGGCAATGGCTGTTAAATCTTGAAACGAAATAGCACTTTCCGAAATTATTTCTTCGATGAAAACGTGTAATTTTTCGGCGTGTGAAAAACCTTCTTCTGCAATTTCGCGCAAAGCGATGGTCTCACCATTTTTGGACAATGCAACCGAACAGTTTTTTGTAGCGGTTTCGATATTTAAAATGAATATGTCTTGTGTTTCCATATTTATCTACCAGCGATTGGAATTCCAAAATAAAATTCTACCACTTTTACTCTGAAAATATAGTCGAATTTTGTTCGAATAACTTCTGATTCTGCATTGGCAAAAAGCGTTTGGGATTGGTTCAAATCAAATGCGTTTAACAAGCCCACATCAAAACGTTCTTGAGCATATTTATACGATTCTTTTCGTGCTGCAAGTGCTGTAACCGCAGCCTCGTAGGCATTTAAAGCTCCTTTAGCATCGGTAAATGCGGTATACACATTTCGTTCCAAATCCAATTCTTGTTGGTTTACCGCAATTTCCGAACGTTTAAAAGCTACTTTGGAGCGCTCTACATTGTTTCGAACAGCGAATCCGTTAAGTATTGGAATATTCAGTTGAATTCCAAATGCATTTCCTTTGTTTTCACTAAACTGGTCAAAAATAGGAGCGGGCCCCTGAATAATAAAATTACCACTTCCATCGCTAGAAATCCGATCAGAATTGGTTGCTCTTGAACTGAAACTGTAAAAACCTCTTAATGAAGGTTGGTAAGCTCCTTTGGCAATTTGTATGTCTTTTTCGGCAACTTCTAAATTGGCTCGAGCAATTTTTAGCTCTACCCGTTCTTCTTTTGCTTTATTGTAAATAGTTTCAGGGGATTGTAACATGGTTTCGCTTTCTGTTAACGCATAATCTGACTCTACAACGTCAAAGTTTTTAAAGTCTTCCAATTGCAATAATTGGGCAAGACTTAATTTTGAAATAAGCAACGCATTTTGGGCTACTACAACCGCTTGTTCGCTTGTTGCTACAGTGGCCGTCATGTCCATTAAGTCGCCTCGAGGAACAGAGCCAGCATCTACAAGTGTTTGCGTACGTTCTTTTTGTTTTTTATTATTTTGTAATTGTTCTTGTTGTACTTTCAAATTTTCTTTATTGAAAAGAATTTGCAAAAAAGCGTTGGCTACATTTAAGGAGACGTCGTCTTTCATTTTTGTTAGCTGATATTGTGCTGCAATTTTTGCCAAATTTGCACGACGCAAACGGTTTTGATTTTGCAGTCCGTTGTAAATATCTACACCCACATTGAGTCCTATTCCGGTGTTTTGAAAGGTTTGCGTTGCCGTAACGTTTGTAATTGGGTTGATGTTTAAACCAATATTCCAATTGTGAGAAGCATTTGCATTTACCGATGGAAGGAAATTTCCAAAGGCATCCTTCTTGTCAATTTCGTTTAGTTCGACGTCTAGTTGCGTTTGTTGGATGGAAATATTTTTCTCAATTGCATAATCGACACATTCTTTCAAGGTCCATTTTTTTTCTTGTGCTTGCGCCAAAGTGGCGGTGAGAATTATAATAAGTGATATATAGTGTTTCATTTCGTATGCTTTATCAAATTGGAATATTAGGTTGGTTGGTTTATTCTACGCCAGTATTCCACACTTTAATTTTGTCGTCTTTGGTAATGCCGCTTTTTATTTGCACATAAATTCCGTCGCTTACACCTAAAGTTATCGTTCTTTTTTCAAATTTTTGAGTTCCAACTTCTACTTCTACAAATGACTTTTTGGTTTTTTCGTCAAATTGAATCAAACTTTCTTTTATTGCCAAAACCTTATCGGCACGTTCCAGGATAATAGATGCATTAGCGCTCAATCCTGCACGAATAAATGTATTTTCTTTATTGTCTAAAGTTCCTTTAATTGGAAACTGAACTGCACCATTTTCTTCAGTTCCTTTTGGCGCGATGTAGTCCAAAACTGCGGCAAATTTTTTGTTTTCAATCGCTCCAATCGTTATTTCTAAAGGCAAATTTAACTTGATTTTACCTACTTCCGATTCGTCCAGTTTTCCTTCGAAAATCATATTTCCTACGTCGGCAAGACTGGCGATTGTTGTACCTTCATTAAAGTTATTGCTTTCAATTACTTGATTTCCAACTTTTACGGGAACATCTAGCACCATTCCTGTTACGGTAGATCGAATCATCGTTTGAGCCAAATTTGCAGTATTTCGGGAAGTCCCTGTTTTGATTATTTCCACATTTTGTTGAGCTGCACGGTAGTTTTGTTGCGATTGTTTGTAGGTAGTTTGTGCTACATCAAATTCATTCGCCGAAATAACACCTTTGTCAAACAATGTTTTTTGTCTTTTGTATAATTTTTCTTGGTTGTCCAGGTCGATTTTTGCACTTTGGATTTGATTGTATCCACTGTTCAAACTGGCAATGTTAGGCACCAACTTAATTTTAGCAATCATGTCGCCCGCTTTTACGTCATCACCTGCTTCAACGTACACTTCTTCGATAATTCCGGAAATATTTGGTTTGATTAAAACTTCTTCTTTAGGTACAATTTTTCCTGTTGCCACAGTACTTTTAATGATGGTTCGTTCTTCGGCTTTCTCGGTTTTGTAAACAATTGGAGATTGCTGATTTTTTTGATATAAATAATATAAAGCACCACCAAATGCGATTGCTAATATAAAAAGGATGATGATTGTTGTTCTTTTTTTCATTTTTGCGGTATAATTTTGTTTTTATTCTGTTCTTAAAGCGTCAATTGGTTTTGTTTTTATGGCGGTTTGAGCTGGAATAAATCCGGCAATCAAACCTGAAATTACTAAAATTAATAATGCAGTTACTACAATGCCTAAGCTAATACTTGGATTGGCAAACATTACTTCTGAAGCATCCGGTAGGCCATCCAGAATTGAGTTTACAATCATAATGATGAAAGTGGAGAAAATAATTCCAGCCATTCCTGCAATTAATGATAATACTACTGATTCAGTTAAAATTTGTCTTCTAATATCCCAAGGAGTTGCTCCAAGTGCTCGACGAATGCCGATTTCTTTGGTTCGTTCTTTAACGACAATCAACATGATATTGATGATTCCGATTACTCCTGAAAGTAAAATTAAACCTCCCACAATAAATGAAACTGCTTTGAGAATTGTGAACAAACCATTTATTTTAGAATATTCGGCATACAAATCAAAGTTTCCAATGGCTCGTTCATCGTCGGGTGCAATAGTGTGTCGTGACTTTAATAGCTCAAAAATCTTTGGTTTTAATTCGGTAATGGGATAGCCGTCTTTGGCAGTTATTGCCATCCAGCCTACAATGTCACCGTAATTAAACGCTTGTTGGAAACTCGTAAAAGGGGTGTATATTTCCTTTTGTTTTTCTTCGGCATCACCTCCCATACTTGAAACACTTTTATAAACACCAACGACCATAAAATTGACGCCGTTGACTTTAACATACGTTCCTAAAACTTCTTCACCTGGGTTATACAATTCTCGTATAATTCCTTCTCCAATCACGGCTATTTTTCTTCGTTGATTGATGTCTTCATAATTGAGAAACCTCCCTTTGATGATTTTCATGGGTTGTTGCAATATATACTCCGGATAATCACCATAAACGTTGTACGCTCCAGTTTTTGTACCTCGAACCACGTTATTACTTCCTCGAAAACCTCCTAGTTGATTTCTTGGAGAAACGTATTGCAGTTGAGTAAACTCTCTTTTTAATGCATCAATGTCGCCATTTTTATAATTGAAAAAACGGCCTTGAGGCAAACCTTTATAGGGTTTAGAAGTTGAACTTGTCCAGATAAACATAGAATTAGTAGACATTCCTCCAAAACCTCTTTTTACACCGTTTTCTAAACCAGTACTTGCCGCTAGAAGAATTACTAAAATGGTGATCCCCCAAAAAACTCCAAATGCCGTAATAAAGGTACGTAAAGGCTTAGCCGATAAGGCTTCCAGTATTTCGTTCCATTGGTCTCTATTAATAATATTATTCATCTCTTAATGCTACAATTGGTTTAATTTTAGCCGCTTTATAGGCAGGTACAAACCCTGCAAAAGCTCCGGCAACCGTCAATAAAATTACAGTTGTTAAAGCAATATTAAAATCTACTTCTGGATGTGTAAAAAAATCGCTTTCTACAAATGGACCAATTCCTGCCCAAAGTAGCAATCCGAAAATCAATCCAATAAATCCTGAAATTAAAGTAATAAATACAGCTTCGTGTAAAATCATTGCAATAATTGAGTAAGGAGTAGCACCTAAAGCTTTTCGAATTCCAATTTCTTTAGTACGTTCTTTTACAACAATTAGCATAATATTTCCTACTCCAACTACACCTGCAATAATGGTCAAAATACCTACGAACCAAAAAAATCCTTGAATCATATCCGTCATTTGATATATTTTTTTGGCTTGCTCTAATGAGTTGTTAATGTATAAAGCACTTTCATCATCGGGAGCGATATTGTGTCTTTCTTTTAAAACTTTGTCCAGTTGTTTCGAAAAACTTTCAGATTCGGCTACAGCTTGGTCAAAATCATCTCTTTTTGGCATAGTAAAAGCCATACTTCTAATATTATCTCCAGCACTGTAAGCTCTTTGAGCAGTAGTTATAGGTATAAAAACGCGGCTTTCTTCACGTTCGCCACCTGGATCGGTAAAAACGCCCACCACTTTATATATTGTTCCTGAGACATTGATGTTTTTGCCTAAAGCCTCTTCATTATTTTTGAACAAATCGGTTTCTACTTTTTTACCAATAACGGCTACTTTTTCGAAATGTTCTATGTCGCTTAAATTAACGAATCGACCGTTTTTAATTTCTGAGTTTTCGATAAATTGATAATTGGGATTTACACCTTCAATTCTATAAGTTCCCGTTTCTTTACCATAAACGATATTTCCACTCCAAACAGAATACAGTTTTGATCTGTTGTCTATATAATTCTCGAATTTCTGTGTAACAATATCGTAATCGCGGTTTTTAAATTTTGTCTCGCGTCCAATTCCTAAACCTTTGAACTCTTTTTGAGTAACTCCAGGATAGATTTCAATTTTGTTGGTAGCATCTTTTGCAAACTGAGTTTGGATTCCGTTTTGAATTCCTCGACCCGCTCCTAAAAGAATTACCAAAATAAAAATTCCAGAAGCAACAGAAACACCCGTAAGAAAAGTCCGTAACTTATTCTTAGCGATTGCCTGAAAAATTTCTTGCCATCGTTCTATGTTAAACATGCGAATTGACTCTTTGTTGGATTATTTTTTTGTCTTCAATGATAATTCCGTCTTTTAAAATCACATTTCGTTTACACATTGCGGCAATATCCGGTTCATGGGTAACAATCAATATTGTTTTTCCCTCGTCGTTGATTCCTTGAATTAGTTCCAT
>NZ_JBIPPD010000213.1:0-5546 GCF_044368625.1 Flavobacterium sp.
TAACATATTGCCACTTTTTTTTACCTAAATATACTCTTTTTGGCAATTTAACTTCGCTTTTTATTACTATTTTTATATACAAGTTATTAACAGACAGATTGTTATAACATATTTAAGGAATGACTAACTAAAACTATTGCTGTCTGAAAATTCATAAGCTAAATACAAACCTGGATATGCACTCACATCCCAACTTGATTTAACTGTCCGTTTTATTCTATAAGAACAAACAGGCATAGCATATTTTTCTATTACTGATTTTAAATTACCATTATTTTCTGAAGTATTGATAACATCAACCATAAAGTTACCATAAAAATTAAACTTTTTATAGACTTCACTATCTTCTGCAATTTGAGGAAATAAATGAGCTAAAAATTGATTTGTCAAAAGGAAACATTCCGCATATTGAGAATTAACAATAGCATTATTAATATTAATAACATTATTAAAAATAGGTTTGCATTTAGTATAGTATTTTGATTGATAGTATTGAGTATTATTGGTTAACAAATAATAGTTTTCAATAGTTTCATCAAATAAACCATAGAAAGTATTAATGAAGTTTGCGTAATCTTTTAGTTTATTTTCATCTCCGTTTTTATTTTGCTTTAAGTCTGCCAGTTGTTGACTTACAATATTATAATTATTAAGTGTTCTTTTTATTAGTGCATATAACAAATCATAATTATCTTTGTTAATATATGCTTCAATAGAAGTTTGACTGTCTTCTAAAAATGGCTTTTTAAACAACCCATTATCTCTCCCTTTTTGATAAATTAATCCTACAAGATATTTTCTTTGATCTTCTTCCAATGATTTTAGATTAGCAGAATTTATCCATTTAATTTCTTTATATCCTTCTTTAATTTCATCTGTAGCCAAATTTTCAGAGAAAAGCTGTAGTAGTCCAATAATTTGATCTATGTCAAATTTACTTTTATCATTAGTGTAATATGAATCATTCAATTCATCTATAATATTGATTGGGTGTTCCCCTTTCTTTATTTTATTTATAGCATCATAAGAAATAATCGCAAAATGTACCATTTCTGTATTTGCTAGCTGTTCATTACGTAGAATAACTTCTTTAATTGCAATGGGTAATTCTATCAAATCTTTTTTAAAGGCAAGTATCCAAATTTCTCCCAAAGATGGAGAATCAAAATAATTCTTACTTTCAAAGAGGCGATAGGTATTTTTGAATACATCTTTTAATTTAATTGTCAAAAAACTTCCATTTCCTAAATCGATAGTTACAGCCCCATCAAGTTTATCTTTGAAATTTTGATAAAAGGTTAATGTAAGTTCTTGTTTTGTTCTATCTACTAAAAATTGAGAAAGTGCATTAATAATTTGAGTACTTGCTGCATAACCACTAGGTGCAACTGATGGTAATTTAGTTAATGCTTCCATAGCTGTATCTTTAAATTCAGGTTTAATTGCTACAGTTGATTTATTTCCATTACCCCCTATGATATTTGGCGAACTTTCCAACACTATTACTTTTTTGGCAATTTCCTCCAATTTCTCTAAGGCTCCGGGTAATGAAAAATTTGATATTCTAGTATCAAAAGGATTATCCAGAAATAATTTTAAATCAGTTATAATTTTTTTGTCTTCATAATTAACTCCTCCAAAAACATTTCCTGTTTCTATTAAATTAATTTTCGATCGTAAATCAGCTTTTTTTTCCTTAGTTAAACTTTTGACTTGGTCAAATGATTGTTGAGCATAACCACTAAAGGCTGCAAAAATGAGTAATAGTAAAATTTTTTTCATAATGATTTGATTTATATAGTGAAACAACTAAGTTCAAAAAAATTATTCATATTTTTCATCTTGTATATTCTCGTGCGTCAGTCTTGCTACCAACGTTTTGCAACTTGCATTAGTGCCTTTGCAAATAAAAACTAATCTTTCGGTTTATGACCGAACATAACAAAGAAAAACAAAACTTTAAATTAATAACCAAGCCAAAGGCATTGATGCAAATTGCTGTTATCACTTCGGCTTTTTATTCCAAAAAATATGACAACAGATGAAATGCTTATCGAAATTGTAAATTACAATTACAAATCCGCTGGTTTTCCTTATGTATTTTTAGATTACTCACAATCTTTTAAATATTGGGCAATTACTTGGCGAAATCCAGTTGATTTTTCAAATGAAAAACAAACTAATGCACCAACTCCAAATGAGGCGTGTAAAAAAGCACTCGAATTTATAAAAAGCAATCCGAGTATTTTTAGCCGTTCCAACCAAGCTGAGTGATAACGTTTTGCAGCTACAAGAAGTTGGCGATTTCGGAGACGAAAACTGTCTACCACCACTGAACTTGATACGAAGCACAAAGCTTCATTTAACCACTGAACCGCCAATTTCTTGTAGGTGCTGTTATATGCCGTTTTCTTGTTGTTGTTCATTGACAGATATTTCAGCAATTAAATTAATTTCAACACATACCTCAATTAAATTTACTCTCTTTATTTGAGATCTTGGAAAATCACGCACATAATCTACATTAACAATGTAAATGGCAGTTGGTATATAATTATCAAAAAACACAAATGCATAATGTGTCGCAAGCGCATTTTCTCTATCATTTTGAGTTACAATATATCCATTATTGTTGTGAGGAGCCTTGGCTATCGATTTAACTTGAATGTATTTATCCTCTGTTTGGACGTCATAATCTCTTTGATTTACATTTATAGCTAAATGTCCGTTTAGACAATTTGCTACTAACCATTCTGAAAAATCCTCTATCGGATTATTGAATGTTCTTATAATTTGATTGTCCATCAGTTGCTGTCTAGCAAAGATATAGTCATTCCAAATTTCAATTAATTCATTCATAAATATTTAGTTTTAATGGCATATAACGTCCCAGCGCTTTGCGAGGTTGCGGGATTTTAGCACTAAAGTTTCTAAAAATTCCTAAACTTTAATTAAGCACAAATGCTTCTAAAAAAGCACTTACTCCGCAATCTTGCAAAACGCTTGTTGGCAGAAGATTTAATTTTTTATCAGTTTTTCAGTAAACTTTTCGCCGTTTTCAGTTTCAATTTGGATTATATAATTTCCACTTGTTAAACTCTCAATATTTATTTGTTCGTTAAATTTAGAGTTTCCATTTTTTACTATTCTACCTGTTAAATCTACAATTTTATAATCAAATTTTTCTGTTGTGTTTTCATTGCTTTGGATTGTGATATAATTGTTTGTTGGGTTTGGAAAAACAGTAATACCGTATTGTTGTGACTTTACTTCTGTTGTAGAGAGCGTTGACAAATCTAATTTATATAAACCTGGTTGAGAAAAGCCACTACTCATAGTAGTAAAGAAAATATTGTTGTTATTTCCAAAAAGTGGAGATGCAAAATTACCATAATTATTTGGAAATGAGAATACAGTAGAAAATTGATTTGTTGCATCATCATAAGTCGTTATTGTTGAATGATAATAATCTGATACATCTTGAAAATACAATTTATTATTTAAAGCGATACCATAATCTAAACGTTGATTACTTATTATTGAAGTTCCACTTAAATTTCCATCACTTTTCCACACTTCCCAATAAGCTATATTGGTATTTGGGTTTATTAAGTATTTATTGCCAAAAACTTTGTTATTTACAGAAATCGTATTTTCTCTACAACCACCATATATTGAGCAATATGGACTAGAAATGAATTCTGAATTAAAAATCATCGGTAGATTTGTCGCAATTGCTACTGCACTACCATTAGATTGATAAGTGATATTGTTTTTTTGGAAATAGATACTGTTATTTAGAATATAATAACCTTGATAATTATCAGTAACTGAGTTCCAAGAAAATATTGTTGATACAGAGTTATCATTCAAGTCTAATGATAAAATTGAGAGATCGTTTGTTGAATTCGAACTTCTATACAATAAATGGTTGTTTATTAATAATGGTTTACCAGTGATATTTTCTAATCCTGTCAAATAAGCATAAGGATCCGAATAGATTATTGAAAAATTTGAAATTTGACCAGATTCTATTTTAAAAATTTTGTTTGCTGGAGTTTGATTAGACCAAAAAGAACCTGATGCATAAATCGAATTATTAATATTAAATAATGTGCTAAAATTATAATAATCAATAGGATTATTATTAATATCTGTTTTTGAAGGATTAGTAATATTGCCATTATTCAAATCATAGAAATAACTTGTTGAGTTACCTGCGGTAATTAGTTTGCCATCAAAAGGAATAAAATCATAATCTAAATTCGTAAGATGTGTAACTGTATTATTAATTGGATTTAATTTATAAATTTTAGTTTGCCAACCTTTAAAAAATATTTCTCCATTATAAACTTGTACATTTCCTAAACTTTGTAAATCATAATCCCAGGTTAAAGGGTCACCTGTAATGGTTGTTACTTCGTTGGTAGTCATATTTACTTTAAAAATTGTACCTGCAAAGCCAGAAACACCCGTTGGTACAAAAGCTTTACAATATAAAAACTCATTGTATTTAAACATAGGATTGCAGGCTCCATTTACAAAACCATTTGGATCATATATTCCATAACCATTTGGCATAGGAATGTATGTCGTTTGTGCATTAATTAATAATGCAAAAAGCAATAATAAAATTGTTGTAACTTTTTTCATTTTTTTAAAGTTTAAAATTACCTACTTTCAGATTATTTTTAGTCGCTGTTTCGGCTTTTCCGACCGTCAGCAAAAGAATTTTAGATTTTCAGTTTTCGAGAAGTTTCATTTTAGCTCGAACGCTGGTCAAAATTTTCTGCCAACGTTCCCAGGCTTTGCGAGGTTGCGGACTAAATTAGCCTAAACTTTCGGTTAAACACTAAACTCAAAGATACAAAACCAACTTTAAATTAAGCCTAAAACCCGCAATCTTGCAAAACCTGTGTTGGCAGTAGTGTTTTTATTTAAAAAAATGTTTATTAATTGCATATAGTTTTTCGTGCATAGGTGAATGGCTAAGCAATTTTCTTTTGACTAACTCTTCTTCCAATGCTAACTGTTCCATATTTGAGTTTTTAGTACCGTTTTCAAATTGTTCATAAATATTTAAAAGGTTGATATCCGAAAAATATTGATAACTGTTTTTAGATTCTTGATACTCTCGCATATTCATTTTAATATTTTCATTCAATGAATTTTCTTGTTTTTTCTTCTCAATTTTTTGTTTTATATTTTGAGTAACTTCTTTAGATTTTTCTGCTCCTACAGAAATTAAAGTAAATACAATTGACATTACGATGACAAAACCTACCATAAAAAGTAGAAATTCTGGAATACTCAAAGCTTCACTCAAAAAAATAACATTAAAAATTTTCATTTGTATTTTATTTAATTATGCACTTAATTACTGATTTTTTTGGAAACTATAAGATGTAGGGAATAAATGAAATAACTCATTCAATCTCGGCAAATCTTTTTCAACTGTAAATCTTTCCCACTTACCAAAATGGTTTCTAGAAAAATTTTCTTGTGAAATTATATTATCATATTTATCATTTAAATAATTTGAAAAG
>NZ_JBIPPD010000214.1:0-5525 GCF_044368625.1 Flavobacterium sp.
ACTCGATTTAGATATTCTTAGCCAACACGATTCTAAAACCAATCCGTTAGGTGCTGATTTTAATTATGCCGAAGAATTTAAAAAATTAGATTTAGAAACCGTAAAAACAGATTTAAAAAACCTGATGACCGAAAGTCAAGATTGGTGGCCCGCCGATTGGGGACATTACGGCGGTTTGATGATTCGTTTGGCTTGGCATTCAGCCGGAACGTATCGTACGGCAGATGGTCGAGGTGGAAGCGGCAGCGGTAGCCAGCGTTTTGCACCATTAAGCAGTTGGCCAGACAATGGAAATCTTGACAAAGCCCGACGCTTGTTATGGCCGATAAAAAAGAAATACGGAAATAAAATTTCGTGGGCCGATTTAATGATTTTGGCGGGAAATATGGCGTATGAATCGATGGGATTCAAAACTTTTGGATTTGCTGGAGGTCGTGAGGACGTTTGGCATCCCGAAAAAGATATTTATTGGGGTTCAGAAAAAGAATGGTTGGCTCCATCGGGAAGTGAAGGAAGTCGGTATTCTGGCGAAAGAGATTTGGCAAACCCACTAGCAGCCGTAATGATGGGATTGATATACGTAAACCCTGAAGGCGTTGATGGAAAACCAGACCCATTGAAAACCGCCCACGACGTTAGAGTTACCTTCAAACGTATGGCAATGAACGACGAAGAAACGGTAGCCTTAACAGCGGGTGGACATACCGTAGGAAAAGCACACGGAAACGGAGACGCATCTCTTTTAGGCGAAAATCCAGAAGGAAGTGAATTGGAAAATCAAGGTTTTGGATGGATGAATCCTACCAACAAAGGAAACGGCCCCGATACCGTAACCAGCGGTTTAGAAGGTTCGTGGACGACACATCCTACCCGTTGGGACAACGAATATTTCGAATTGCTATTCAAATACGATTGGGAATTGAAAAAAAGTCCTGCAGGAGCTTGGCAGTGGGAACCGATTAATATTGCCGAAGAAGACAAGCCCGTTGATGCGTATGACCCCACAAAAAGAAACAATCCCATTATGACCGATGCCGATATGGCGTTGAAAGTGGATCCAGAATACCGCAAAATTTCAGAACGTTTCCGCAATGACCCTGCTTACTTTGAAGATGTATTTGCACGAGCTTGGTTCAAATTGACCCACCGGGATTTGGGTCCAAAAAACCGATATTTGGGTGCTGATGTGCCTCAAGAAGATTTAATTTGGCAAGACCCCATTCCGACGGTTGATTATACCTTATCCGATGCTGAAATTGAAGCTTTGAAAGAAAAATTACTCAACAGTGGTTTGACCAAAGCCGAATTGATCAACACCGCTTGGGACAGTGCCCGAACTTTTAGAGGATCAGATTATAGAGGCGGTGCCAATGGTGCTCGAATTCAGTTAGCGCCTCAAAAAAACTGGATTGCCAATGAACCGGAACGTCTTCAAAAAGTGTTGACAACACTCAAACAAATTCAGAGTGAATCCAGTAAAATGATTTCGATTGCTGATTTAATTGTTTTGGGAGGAAGTGCCGCTGTAGAAAAAGCCGCAGAGGAAGCGGGTTACAATTTCAAAGTGCCTTTTTATGCCGGACGAGGCGATGCAACCGACGAAATGACGGATGCCGAATCGTTTGCCGAATTGGAGCCAACCAACGATGCTTTCAGAAATTTCATGAAACAAGAATACACCGTTAAGCCAGAGGAATTAATGCTGGATAAAGCCCAACTTTTGGGTTTAACCGCTCCTGAAATGACGGTTTTACTCGGCGGAATGCGGGTTTTAGGTACCAATTATAACGGAACAAAACACGGTGTTTTTACCCACAACGAAGGCGTCTTGACCAATGATTTTTTTGTAAATTTAACCGACATGAACAACAGTTGGAAATCGGTGGGTGAAAATTCATATCATATAATTGATCGTAAATCAGGTACCGTAAAATGGACGGCAACGAGAGTCGATTTGGTTTTTGGCTCGAACGCCATTTTGCGTGCTTATGCCGAATTGTATGCACAAGATGACAACAAAGAAAAATTTGTCCACGACTTTATTAAAGTTTGGGTGAAAGTCATGAATTTGGACCGCTAAGATTTAAACTAATCTTTTTTAATTTTAAAATAAATGCATCAGGTTTCTGGTGCATTTTTTTGTGAAGTAAACTTAGCGCAACGGTTTAGTATTTGGCGTTATGTCGAATTTATAAAATTTAGATTTTTGGTTGAAAGGCAAAGTAAGACACAAGTTATTATTATAAAAAAAACATCATTTTCGAGCTTTAAGAATTAAAATCTATTCTTAATGACATAAAAAGGAATTTCGATGCCAATTTTTGCCAAAGCTTCTCTTTGTTGCAAATGATATTTCAAATTGGATAAATCATCTATAAAGTTATTGTCATTCCATTTTTCCAAATACTCTGCATCGTTGCTAACACAGTATTTTTTGAGCAACTCGGCGTTTTTAATTTCGTATTTTTTTAAAAAATCATAAGCTTCTAAAAATTCTTGACTATGAAAAAACAGGGTGGTTTTGTTGTCTATTCTGCAACTTACCCCACTTTTTTCAAGAGTTAAACTGTATTTCAAATCAGTAGGTGCTGGATAAAAAATAGCGTACTGTTTTAATAGCCAATCGATGAAGTTTTGCTCGGTTTGGAGCGTTTTATATTCTTGATTGGCATTTTGAATTGATTTGAAATTCAAATCCAAATAGTCTTTTATTGCTTTCAAATCAGAATATAAACGCGCAAACGGAGTCCATTTCATAATAGGTTCAAAAATATCGAACTCGCCAATTTTTTCAGACAAAACGGCATATTTATCAACCCAATATGATAATTGTTCGAAGTCTAATAATTGCGGAGGTCTAGTGCTGATTTCAGAAAAAGCATTCTCGGCAGCGTTTACTTTGATCAGGTATTCCGGGGTTTTCACAAAAGATACTTTTTCATCCTCATCGAAATCCAGACTCGCCTTGCTCTTCAAGTTTTTAATAGTTTCAGTCGTCTCAAAACGGGAACAATCATAAATATCGCTCACGGATTGGTTACCTATTTCGAAAATAAAATCAAAATAATTATTGGAATGGTTGCCCACAAACCGATACCCTGGTTTTCCACAATTATCGCAAAGGCTACATTTGGCACCACATTTTCCTGGATATGAAAATAAATAGTCATCACCGCTATTTTTGTGCGCTAGAAATAATTCTTCTAACTTCTCCAAAAACACTTCCTTGCTAGCATCTTGATAGGTTTTGGCATCATCCAAAAGGATTTCCAAAGCCGTACTGTTCATTTCTGCAAATGCTTTTATGATTTGTTCCGCCTTTGTTGGCTCGATTGGAACATCGCCTTGATTGTCTAATGCAAGGAGTTGATGGAGTAGTTTTTGTTGTTCTGGGGTCATAGTGGTTTTGTTTTATTTACAACCCAAAGTTTTAATTATTTGGTTTCAGCAGGGTGTACCTATAGGGTTATTTATCATCTAAAACAATGAAAATCCTTTTTTATATTCTGGTCTTAGTCCTTCGGTATTATATTTTTTTAATTCGTATTCTAAATGCTCCTGCATAAAATCTTCCCCAAACTCCTCATATACTTTAAAGAATTTCATTGCTATTGTGTTTAAATTATCAGCAGGAATTCGTTCTTGTTTCTCTGAACTAGCTTTTCTGAATGAAGTACAAATTAGTGTATATATTTCAATAATCTTTTCATCGCTGGTTTTATCTGTTGGAGCTGTATTATTATATTCTCCGATATTTCTTAATTTTTTTGCTAAACTGGCATTTAGTTTGTCTTCAAATGATTCTGGTGGTTGTGGTTTCCTTTTCAATATATAATAAGTAAAATAAAAGACGGGGTATATTAACGTCATAGAAGTTCTTATCAAAACAATAAATGAGTATCTGTAAAACCAACTCTTGTTTTTATTTTCTTTTAAAGAGTGTTTGTGGCTAATGGATATCTCTTTGGCAAGTGGACCAATGAAATTGGATATAATTCCAATACCTAAATAGATTAAAAATATAGTCATATAAATCTTATGATAATTGTAAAATTTCTTGTTTTATAATCGTTTTATGCTTTTGTATTTCGTTCGTTTTTTGAATTAAGTAAACTTGCTTTAAAGTGCTAAACATTTAGTCAACTTCTTTTGAGTTTTTGGGAGTTTTACACTAGAGTCATCAGGGTTTTGTTTTATTCCCAACCCAAACTTTCAATTATTTGGTTGCGGTAGGTAGTGGCTATTTGTTTTGGGGTGTTGCGGATGTATTCTTCGGCTAAAGCACTTTCAGGACCTTTTAAATTTTGTAAATATTCGATGCGATTGTTTGGGTCAATTTTCGTTTTATTTTCATCATTTAAAATCCATTTTTCAGGAAGTTTTGTCCAAATTACGCCATCAAAATCAGTGGTTTGAATCCAGTTTTTGATGTTTTCTTTAAAAGAAAAATCTATTGGAGAAAATTCATCTTTAGTTTTATCATAATACCCAATGCTTTTTCTTCCAGAACCTTCTCGAACGGCAAGATTTAAAACCGCCAAATCAAGACTATCAAAACTAGAAATTGCATACAAGGTGGGAACTTCTGTGCCGTTTGGCGTAATGACCAATGTCAATCTACCATCTTTAGATATTCTAGCAAATTCAATACGTAAAACGGGACCGTTTTCTTTCCAGCCTACATTTGCATTGAATTTTAATTCCTTGGGTTGCCAAATTAAGGAACCCCAACCGAGGATTGCTATTTTCATTTAACTATAAATATAAATTCCTATTCCAATTAAAGCAAAAAGAAACCCTAACGCAAGAGAATAAAATTGTATTCTGTAATATAACCAAGTTCGTTCTCCTACTTTTTCGGTTAATTCAGATACTTCATTTGGCGTTTTTTCTTTCTTATAATATTTAGCAGTTTGTCGAAAATCATTTAGTCTATTGTTGGTAAATAATGCATAAAACATCAAAGACAAAATAATAAACGATATTGAAATAGTTAACAAAACGATAGATACACAAGATAAAAAGGCTTTTTTATTAATCCATAAATCTAAACTAAAACCTAAAATTGCCGAACTGAATAAAAAATAAATGTTGGCACTGTAGCCTAATTGTTCTCTTTGAATATCTCGCCATTTTTGATTTCTAATTTGAGAATCTTTTTTATGTTTTTGTATTTTGTTCATTTTACAATAGGTTTTTTAAATTAAGTAATTTGCTTTAATGTTATTTACTCGTTTCTATTATTCCTCTTAATTTCAAATTATAAGCTTCATTTCCAAAATTTATAATAATTAAATTTTTTCTACTTCTAGTTAATCCCGTATATAAAATTTCATCAAAAGTAGCTTCGACATTAGAATGTTTTTTTTCTATTATTAAAAATACCGTTTCGCTTTCCAAACCTTTAAAACTATGAATAGTTGATAATTTTACAGTTCCACTATTCATATAGAAATGCAATTTTTTATTGTTTCTAAGATTTTTTATAGTCTCTCCTTTTGAAATTAAATTTAGATCATTCTTAA
>NZ_JBIPPD010000215.1:0-5504 GCF_044368625.1 Flavobacterium sp.
AAGTAACCACACCCACAACAGGTTCGATAAAATACAAAGGCCGAATTGCATCCTTATTAGAAGTGGGTACAGGTTTCAATCCCGAACTAACAGGTCGAGAAAACGTGTACCTGAACGGTGCCATTCTTGGAATGACCAAAAAAGAAATCACATCCAAGCTTGCCGAAATCATTGAATTTAGCGGATGCGAACGCTACATTGACACGCCTACAAAACGTTACAGTAGCGGAATGACCGTACGATTGGCATTTGCCGTAGCTGCTTTTTTAGAACCCGAAATATTGGTAATTGATGAAGTTCTTGCCGTAGGCGACGCCGAATTTCAAAAAAAGGCTATTGGCAAAATGCAAGACATCTCAAGACAACACGGAAGAACGGTTTTGTTTGTGAGTCATAATATGGCGGCGGTAAAGAGTTTATGTACAAGAGGGATTGTGTTGGAAAATGGGAAGGTTGTGTTTAGTGGAAATGTTGAAGAATCAGTGGGTTTTTACCTCCAAGATAGTCAAAAAAATCAAGGATTACTCAAAAATAGAACTGATCGTAGCGGAAATCAAAGAATAAAATTTAATAGTATTGAAATTATTAATTCAAAAGGATTGTCAGTTGCACAAGTATTTGTAGGTGAAAATATTCAGATAAATATATCATTTGAAATTTTTTCGCAAATACAATGGGAAAAATTTATTTTGAGTGTAATTGTTTATGATATTTATGAAAACATTATCTGCGCTTTTCCTTCTGACGAAATGGGCTATAATTTTAATGAACATATAAATAATTGTTTTTGTTTAAATATCCCCTTTTTAGGGGTTAGACCAAATATTTATACAATAGCATTATATAGTTTTTGTGGAAGTACTCAAACAAGCGATGCTGTTGATATTATTAAAAATGCTTTTTCGTTTGAAGTTTTATCAGACGATATATATAAGTCAGGAAAAGGTATAAGAAATATGAATTGTGGATTTATTAAAGCAAATTATGATAACGAAAATTTTAAGTAAGTTCAAGAAATTTTTAGGTCTATTCGAAGTTAAAGCTAAAAAGCAAAAAACTTTTAGTAAGTATAAAATTGGAAATGTTAAACATCACAATACTATTATTGATGGATTGATTCCGCAAATGGTTAAAATTGGAGATGATTTTATTTCTGCTCCAGGTTCAATGATTTTAGCCCATGATGCATCACTTTTTAATCACATAGGTTGTCACAGAATTGAAAAAACAATTATTGGGAATAAGGTTTTTTTAGGAGCAAATGCCATAATTATGCCTGGCGTGACTGTTGGTGATGGCGCCATTATTGGCTCTGGCTCGATAGTAACAAAAGACGTACCCAGTTTTACTGTGGTAGCAGGAAATCCTGCCAAAATTATAAGTACAGTTCAAGAATATATTACAAAATGCGAAGCGAAAAATATTTTGTTTAAAACACCTGAACATTTAAATAAAATTTATAAAGGTGAAAAGATAACACCTGAGGATAGAGATTTATTTCAAGATTTGTATTTAAAGTATTGTTCTCAAAATGGAAAATAAAACAAATGTATTAGTTTTAGGCATTGGACAATCCAATTTTCTTAATGCGTTGTACGGTGAAATTTTAAAAAGAGATAACACCTTTAATTTTAGTATTGATGTTTTAGCGCATTTGCCTAATGACAATCATAATGAAACTAATACGGTTTTTACAGAAAGTTTAAATTTTGACAAGCATTTAAGTGAAATATCTTGGTGGAAGAAAAACTGGATTTTTTGCAAAGCAATCGTGCGAGTTTTTTTTTTAGAAATCTTCTTTTTTGAACTAAGTCAAAAAAAATCAGTTTTAAAAGCCTTGCGTTTTTGTAAGCGACTTGCTTTAAAAGAATACATCTACAAAAACTATATTTCAACAGGAAGTTTTGATGTATTGCATTTTCATTTTTGCACCAGAAGCAATTTAGAATATTTGCATTTTGTAAAAAAAGAAGTCAAAGTAATATGCAGCTTCTGGGGTTCTGATCTCTGGCGGGTAAGCAACATTCGAGATAACTTTTATGTTTCTAAAGCTTTAAATAATGCAGATGTAATCACCGTACAAACACCAGAAATGGCACTAGCATTAAAAGCAAAATATGGCAACCATTTAAGTAATAAAGTAAAAGATTTACGATTTACGATAAGTGTAGCAAATTATGAAGCCATTAATTTCTTCCGGAATAACGTTCAAGCTTTGGAAGAGTTTAAACTGAAATATCAATTGGTTGAAGGGAAATTAATCATTCAATTGGGGCATAATGCTTTTCAAGAAAACAATCATCTTAAAATGATTGAGGCTTTAAGATCCTTGCCAAAAAGCTATAAAAACAAAATGATATTCATATTACATTTGAGCTATGGTAGAAAAGTTCAATATTTAGCAGATATAAAGAATGCGGTAATAGAATCACCAGATTTAGAGTTCAGAATTCTAGATGAATTTATGAATCCTATCGAAATTTCAAAGTTACGTCTGGTAACTGATATAATGATTCATGCACCAATAAGCGATGCTTTAAGTGGGACAATGACTGAGGTTTTATATGCTGGAAATACAGTAATTGCCGGTGGATGGTTGCCGTTTGGTATTTTACGGCGAAACGAAATTCAGTTTGAAGAGTTTGAAGAGTTTGAAAATTTAGTTCCTAAGTTAATCCAAACTATAGAGAAAATAGAATTGAATTTTGATAAAAAAATAGGAAACAAAAAACACATTGAAAGTTTTTTGTTTCCTAATAGAACATCTGCGGATTGGATTGAATTGTTAAAAAATTTGAATAATGAATAATCCCTTGTTCTCAATTCTCGTCGCTAACTACAATAACGGCCATTTTTTTAAAGATTGCTATGAAAGTATTATTGGTCAGACGTATTCAAATTGGGAATGTATAATCGTTGATGATGCCTCTTCAGACAATTCTGTACAACAGATAAAAGATATTATTGGAGCGGATACTCGGTTTAAAATTTATGAAAATGAAGAAAATAAGAAATGTGGTTTTACCAAAAATAAATGTGCTCAATTGGCAAATGGCGAAATTTTAGGCTTTTTAGATCCAGATGATGCGTTGAAAAAGGAAGCTATCGAAAGAATGGTTTTTGAACATTTAAAAGATGAGAACGTTTCAATAATTACGTCAAGATTTGATTTAGTTGATTTGAATATGAAATTTCTCGAAACGGGAAAACAAGGGGCAAGTATACTATCTGGTAAATCATATTTAACCGACGAGCAAGGAAAGCTAACACATTTTGCTTCTTTTAAAAAAGTAAAATATAGTGCCTCAGTCGGAATTGACCCGCGAATGAAAAGAGCTGTTGACCAAGACTTATATTACAAGTTAGAAGAGCAAGGATCGCATGCATTTATTGATGTTCCTTTATATTTGTACCGAATTCATAAAGAAAGTATTTCAGCCAATGAGAATGTGTATAAAGCCAGATATTGGCATTTTTATGCAAAGCTCGAAGCCTATAAAAGAAGAAAGAGATTAAAGATAGCCATAGATAATTTTTCAACGATTCAAGTCAAACGAATAAAATCCAGTTATTACATGAGTAGATTTGAAATTGCAAAACAAGAACATAAAAAGTGTATTCAATATTATTTTTTGCTGAAAGCGATAATAGTGTATCCAACCCATAATTTGAAATACAAGTTAAAATCATTACTTTAGAAAGTGAACCCGTTAGTCTCCATAATTGTCCCCTGTTTTAACCAAGCGATTTTTTTGCCTGAAGCTTTACAATCTGTTTTGGAACAGACTAATAAGCAGTGGGAATGTATTATTGTCAATGATGGTAGTCCAGATGATACTGAAAAAGTAGCACAAGAATGGTTAAGTAAGGACATTCGATTTAAGTATATTTATAAAGAAAATGGGGGGCTGAGTAGCGCTCGAAATGCGGGTATTAAAACTGCATTAGGGAAATATATTTTACCGTTAGATGCAGATGATATGATTTCAAATAATTATTTGGAAGTTTGCTTACTTGAATTTAAAAACAATCCGCATAGTAAACTTGTTTATGGAAGTGCAATAAAGTTTGGGGCGGTTAATTATCCTTGGAACTTATCCAAATTTAAATATGAGGCGCTTCTGCAAAACAATATGATTTATTGTAGTGCTCTATTTAAAAAAGATGACTGGTCATTGATTGGTGGCTATGACGAAGAAATGAAATTTGGTTTTGAGGACTGGGAGTTTTGGATCAGGTTGTTAAATCACAATGCAACAGTATTGAAATGCGAGGCTGCGGTTTTTTTCTACAGAACAAAAAAAAATTCAATGATAACAATACTTAGAGCTAATGGGGATTTAACCAAAGAGATAAGAAAGTATATTTTTGACAAACATAGAGACAAATATACTTTACTTACGGATTATGAACAATTTGAACAGAATAGAGTTTTGGTTAAAAGTTTGAATAATCTGCATATTTCTCAAACCTACAACTCCTTAATAAAAGCATTACTAAAAAAAGTTTATATTAGGATATTCAAATTTAAAATTTAAAATGAAGGTATCAGCTTGCATAATAACCTATAATCACGAATTGTTCATTGAGGATTGCATTAAAGGAGCTATTAATCAAAATATTGATTACGACTATGAAATTATTATTGGGGAAGATTGTTCCACAGATAATACCTTTGCTATTTGTGAACAATACGCATTGGAATACCCTGATAAAATTAAACTTTTCAGAAGAGAAAAAAACCTAGGCCTTTCAGGAAATTGGATCGAAAGTTTGAAAGCTTGTTCGGGCGATTACATAGCAATATGCGAAGGTGATGACTATTGGACTGATCCAAATAAATTAAAATTGCAGTTAAATTTATTAATTAACAATAATAAATATGTTTTTAGTTTTCATGATAGTTTAATTTATAACTTAACTAATAAATTGCAAAATTTAAGGGTTGGTACTAAAAAAATAGATAAAGAGCCTAACATTGCCTCTGTTTTACTCGAAAATAATATTAGAACAGAAACTATGGTTTTTAAGAACACTTTGGATTGGAATAATTTGCCATTTTGGTTCAAAAACACTTTAAAAATAGACTATGCTTTAATTTTATTGTTACTTGAAAATGATGGAAGAGCTATTTACATAGATAAAACAATGTCTTTATGTAGAGTACATAAAAATACTTTGTGGAGTTCTAAAAGTGCAACAGTTCATAATCAGGAAGGATTAGCTTTTTTTACTAACTTCTACACTTATACGAGTGAAATGAAAATAAAAAAATTGGTAAAGTATAAGATTAATTTTATTAAGGCAAATATGGGAATTATGCTTATGAGAGATGGGAAAATAATTAAAGGATTATCTAATGTTGTTTTCTACAATAATTGGTTTAGTAAATCATTTACTATTAAACTAAAAAAAATAGTAAGTGCCGGTAAATCAGGAATATTTAAAAGAGTTCATAGCATTGAATAAAAATAAAAAAATAAAACTTATTTTCAAATCGCTCA
>NZ_JBIPPD010000216.1:0-5485 GCF_044368625.1 Flavobacterium sp.
ATTCTTCTAAATTCGTAGAAGTGTATTCTACAAAATCAAATATTTCTTTGAATGTGTAAAATGATTTATCTTCTTTTGATAAAGAATTAATATACTTGAAATCATTTCTTAAACTTATTTCAGAACTATAATCTGAAAGCCTTTGGCGTTGATAAACTACTCCCATATTACATCTTTTCTAATATTGTCTAGAATGGTTAATAGTTCTGTTTTACGCAAAACAATGTCATCGCATTTGTAGCGTTGCAATATCCCATTTTTAAAATGGTTTATCAGTTCTTTGTCTGTTCTTTCTTCAAATTCTTCTTTTAGCTTGTCTGCATTGTAATAGGTTTCAAAAATGCTTTCTACCAAAGCTTTTTCGACTTCTTGGCTGTCTATTTTGGTTTGCCAATTTTGTACTTCGGCAGTTAGTTTTTCAATTTTCTTTTTAAGTGTGTCGTTTTCCTTTTCGGCAAACTTGGTTTCGGCTGTGGTTAGTTCGGATTGTGTTTCGGTTTGTAGTTCGGTAAAGCGTTTTATTTCTTTTTCGTAGCCTTCAATTATTGCGTTGGTGTCTAAATTGGTTGGAGCATATTCAATGTCGTACAAATCATTTGGCATTGGGTTTTCGCCTCGTTTGGTGCGTTTGTAGCCTACGTTTTCGGCTTCTGCCATAAAAATATCGTAATCTAATTCTTTGGCTACTTCGCCAAAAACCCACCAAGCATTATAAAATCCAAATATTTGGGTGTCCTTGTCGTATTTAGAAATGCTGTCTAATTCATCAGCATATTTGGTCAATAACTCTTTTGGTGCTAGGGTTTTGTCATCTTCGGTTAAATAGTCTTTTAAAAAGCGTTGTGTATTGGTTAAAATATTTTTATTGTTCTTTTTTTCAATGTCCTCTACTACATCTTTTGCCCATTTTTTATTGAGCTTTTCTTCGTTTACAAAATATTTCACATAGTCGGTTACTCTTGTTTTTAGTAAGTTCCATTCTTTGCCATATTTATCCCAAACTACATTCCAAGCTTCTACTTGTTTTTTGGTTTTCTTTTGAGCAAAAAGCAAACTGGTTTTCGTACTTGTAAACGGTTCAAATGTTATTTGTGGCAAACTAACAACTGCTTTTACATTAAAATATTTGAAAATAAACAAACGAATATATTTGTTTTCGGTAGTGTCAAAAACACTTTCAGGCAATACAACAGCCAAACGGCCACCTTCTTTTAAAAGTTGGTAGTAGCGTTCAATAAATAAATTTTCAGAGTTCTTTTTGTCGCCAAACACAAAAGCATTTTTAACTTCTCTTTGTGTTTGTGTATCTAAATCTACGCTAAACGGTGGGTTGCTAATGGCAACATCAAATTTTCCGTTTATTTCTTTGTCGTTGTATAAAGTATCTGTACTGGAAGTTTCTAAATAATTGGGTGAGGTTTCTTTGACATAAAAACGAAAAGGTAATAATCCATCTTTTACAAAAATGTTGGTTGAGCCATCACCGTGTAAAATCATATTTACTTTTGACGCTGTACCTAAATCAAAATTAATTTCCGAACCATATAAATAATGTTTTGCCCATTTGTTTTCTTGGTAATCGGGTTTAAACAATTCTTCAAAACGCCATTTTACGTTTTTACTTGTATTTACTTTATGGAATTGCTTGTATTTAACTTCTTTGGTAATCAATTTCATTGCTTCTACCAAATACGTTCCACTTCCAGCACTTGGGTCAATGATTAAAGGTAATTCTCTGTCTGTGTTCAGTCGTTCAATTGCCAAATTATCCAACTGCAACGCATACAATAAAAAGTTTACTACATTGGTTGGTGTAAAAAATTGTCCTTTGTTTTGTTTGAAACCATCACGAGTAATACTTTCAAAGAAATCTCCTAAAATGTCTTTTCCGTCTAATGAACTTCTTCCTTCTAAAAACGAAAAGTTTTCTAAAGACTGAACTGTGTATATAAGTTTGTTAAGTGGAAATTTATTTCGGTTTATTACGCTATCATCATCAATTTTTTGTTGTTCCGAAACATTTAATTGTTCTTTTAAGGCTCTTTTGTAAAGTCCATTTACACGATCAAATATTTTTTCAGCACTTTCTACATTATGCCCGTATTGGTAAATTTGAAAATCGTATTCTTGTCCGTCTTGTTTTTCATATTCATCTTGTATTTTAGCTAAAATAATATTGACTAACGAATAAAATATTTCACTATCATTTGTTCCACCACCGCCCCAAAGTTTGTTATGCAAATCTCTTCCTAAATATTCAATTTCAGTACGATTTATTTTAGTTCTTAAATCGTGCTTATCATCGCCTTTAATTAATGGTTGTTTTTTTGGTTCGCCATAACCTGCTGTAAGTTCTGAACCAATAGAAATAAATCCGTCAGTTTCCCAATCAGTATAAGTTGGATATTTCTCAAAGTCAATAATTATGGATTTATCAACTATTTGCTCTTCGACTAATTCCAAAGTATAATAAACCAAATATTTCACTTTGGTTTTAAAGTCCTTTTCTTCGGCTTGTGCTAATGAAAATAATTGTCCTTCAATTTCGTTTTTGTCTTTCTCGAATTTGTCAGGTGCTTTTACTTCTATAAAAAAGAAAGGATTGCCTTTTTCGTCTTTAACTAAAACGTCAATTCTTGGTGCTAATTTTCCGTGTCCTGCCTTTACAGAATATTCTTTTTCAATTTCTAAATTTTCAGGTTTATAGTCCAATTCATTAACTAATTTGTCAATTAAAAAGGCTCGTACAATTTCCTCATCGCCTGTCAAGGCTTTTAGAACTCTATTAAGTTTTACTTTTTCAGAATATGAAACAGTTACTTTTTCAATATTGATTTTGGCAATACTATTTTTTTGCTTTTGTAGCTTGTGTTCAACTATTTCAGTCCAATTCTTCATTATGTCTTATCAAAATTATTAAGTCGCAAATTTACAATTTAAAAATTGATTTTGTTGGTTTGCAGTGTCGTTTTAGGGTGTCGGCTAACGTTTTGCAGCTTGGCGAAGTGGCGGATTTAGAAGCACTTACTTTCAATTTAGCACTAATGTTTATTAGAAAACCAAATGTTCAATTTAGCACTGAACCCGCCATTTTGCCAAACTGCTGTTGTGCGATCGCCCTTGTTTATCATTCCATTAGTCAAGTTATTTTTAATTCAAATTATTTCTAAAATCTTCTATTACTTTGCTTGTATAGCTTTCCATATCCTTAAAGTTTTCAGAGGTTAATGTTGTATCAATAAATTCAGAAATTGAGTACGGTTTTAGGTTAAACCGTTGGTCTTTAATTTTGTTTCTAACAATTGAATAATCAAAAAACTCTCTCGTGTCTTGATGAATAAAAGGTGCAACAAACGAAAGATATTTTGAAAGATAATTATTGATTTTGTTATCTTCTAAAAAGTGTCGAATTACTGATGTTGTTTCGCTGTTTAATTGTTGCGTTTTGTTTCTGATTAAAGTTACCTCAATGAGCCAATATAAATTCTTCGAGTAAACTTCAATATCTCCTGTATTTCCAGGTGCGTGAGAAATTGGCAAACCGATGTAATCGGCTTTGTAATTTGGTCTAATCGCAAATTCATTTCCGTATTTCAAGGCAAGAATTAAACTCAAATAAAATTCCAACTTCAAAGGTTCAGCAATGTATTTGAATGCAGGAATTATGTTTTTAGAAGTTCCAATATAACCAATGCTTTCAACGATTTTATCTTCGTTCAGTTCATACAATTTGATTATTTCAGAAACCTTTTGAACATACTCAAATCCGTCAGCTTCTAATTCTTCTTCACGATGTTTGTAAACAATTTCAAGTAGCTTATTATTGTAAGTTTCCAATTTTGAAAAATGCAAACTTGGATTTTCTTTTTCTTCGGTTGTCAATTCAACATTTACTGAAAGTAAATCGTTGATGTAGTCGTCATTTGCGATATTTCTGTAAATGAAAACCTTACCTCTAAATTGAATAGAAACAAATCCCGTAATAATCAAAACCCGAAGTACAACATCTGGATAATCTCGTAAAATAGTTTGTGCTTTTAAATTTGTCCCATACTCATCTCTTAAAAATGCTTCAACTTCTACGGGTTCTCCAAAAGTGTTTTCATCAATGATTTGTATAAATTCCGAAACATCTCCGTCATTGCTAAAAGTAGAAACAATAAACTGCTCGTAAGAAATTCGCTCACGTTGTTTCAGCACTTCCAAAATGAATTTGAAGTAATTAAAATCATTTGAAACATTGCGATATGGGGAACGTCTATTGTATTTCATTGCTTGAATTGAGAATGCTTCTTGTTCGTCAATTTCGTTGTTTATTAACTTTAAAGAAATTTCCGAAAACTGCAAAGGTTGACCGTATTGAGCCAACACAAATCCCATTTCTGATAGCGTTCTAACATAAGTCCAAAAACGAGACTGATAACCTTGCGGAAATCCGCCATCTGCTCTTCTTGTGCTATTTACTTCAATAACAGCATTTTCAATACTTTCAATCGTAGAATTTTCATCAATTTCAACACCTTCACTTGAAACAATTCCGTTTAAGTACATTGAAGAAACAACTTTTAAAAGCGTTTCATCATTCAGCGTTTTGTTGATAAATGGCGAAATGGCTGTCAAAATTCCTTTATCATTTTATCAAAAAAATTTCAACCACTTTTTTCTCTATTGTATTGAAATGTATTTCAAATATTTCTTCTTTTTCGCCAATTTTTCGTTTGTTTAAAAATACTCTACAATTTGGAAATAGTTTATATTCATCTGACTTCAATTCTTCATATCGAAATGAACTTAAACCAATATTTTTTTTTGAAAACCTATTTTGAATAGCTTTCTCAATTTTGGGAAACAAATTGTTTACTATTATTGAAATATGTTGTGCCATAATTATCTTCCTTTATAATTTTTGCCATTTTCAGTTAATGAATAAAATCCTCTATCAACTCTTTCAAATAATTTTAGTCCATTTTTGGTAGCACTATTCAATTCGTGATGATTTAATTCGCCTCGAATAGAATTATTGAAAGTTTCAAGTTTGTATTTATCTTCTAATTTTTCATTTTTAATTCTTCCGATTAAATTTTCTGTAATTTCAGCTACGGAAACTCTGTCAATTCCATTTTTTTCATTTTCAAGAATAAATTCCACAACCATTGATTTAATTGACGGAATTGTTCCTGGAAGTTTTTCTGCTTTGGTTTCAATTTCTTTAATAACTTTTGCAACGCCTTTATCTTTCAATGCTTTTTCTTCACTTGTTTCAAATGCTTTGAAAACATCAGAATAACCATTTAAGTATTCTTCATCTGGTGTAAATAGACTATCTGTAAATTTTATAGAATTGTATATTGCTTGTAGTTGCGAGAAATAAACAGGTTTCTTTTCATTGAAAATTGTATTTACTTCAAAATTTGAAGTTAAGCCACCACCTGTTAAATTTGTACTACCAACAATAGATGTCTTTTCTTTATCATTTTCAAACAAA
>NZ_JBIPPD010000042.1:0-18542 GCF_044368625.1 Flavobacterium sp.
GAAAAACAAAATATAAAAACACTTTTTGAAAAAGATATTTCGGCTTTACAAACAAGTTTGTTCACTAAAACATTGGGCTAACAAGAAGTTTTTATCGATTTTGAAAAACTTTCGGACGGCTGTGATTTTTAAATTTGAAAACGGACTTTGTATGTGATATTCCTACATGTTGAGATGACCTACATAAATACTATCTTTACTACTGAAAATCACATTAAAAATACTCATTTTATACAATGATGATTTTCATATTTCACCAATAAATACATACTATGCCAAAAGGTTTATCCTTAAAATGTTTGATGCACTTGGTTTTAACAATCGGTTTTTTATTGACTTCCGTACACAATTTTGCGCAAGAAAAAAAACCCAAAGTAGCACTCGTTTTGAGTGGTGGTGGCGCCAAGGGCATCGCTCATATTCCGCTGTTGCAAACCCTAGATTCACTAGGAATTGTGCCCGATTTGATTGTTGGAAACAGTATGGGAAGCGTCGTGGGTGGCCTTTATGCGATGGGATATTCGGGAGATAGCATTGCAAATATTGTCAAAGAAGCCAATTGGGAACAACTCATTGGCGGAAAAGTCTCTCTAAAAAACGTGAGCGTCGAAGAAAAAACAGAATTTGGTCGCTACTTTGTGGATTTTGATTATTCGCAAGGAAAAATAAAAGTTGGAAAATTTTTACTTAACGACCAGAATTTACGACAGTTTATTTCACTCCTCACCTTTCCCAGTTATACCATCGACGATTTTGATAAATTACCCATCCCGTTTCGAGCGGTAGCAACAGATATCGTAAAAGGAAAACTAGTGGTTTTGGATAAAGGTTCGTTGGCGTTGGCAATGCGAGCGAGTATGTCACTCCCCGGGTTTTTTTCGCCCGTTACCTATGAAAATAGTTTACTTATTGACGGCGCCATTTTGAATAATTTTCCCGTTGATGTGGCCAAAGATTTGGGTGCCGACATTATTATCGGAAGCGATGTGGGCGAAGGAATGATGAAACAAAAAGAATTAGAAAACATTTCGTCACTGCTTTTTCAAGCAGGAATGTTGAGCAGCCATCTAAAAAACCCAAAAAACCGAGCACTTTGCGACATTTTAATCAATCATTCTGATCATCTGACCTACGGAACCACTGACTTTGAACAAAGCGACAACATATTTAAAGAAGGCAAACTAGCGGTTGCAGACAATCTCGAAGCATTAAGAGCTTTGTCCCTTCGACTGAAAAATCACAAACAAATTACAGTCAAAATACCCGCCATTGAACAAGACATTAAGTTGGACACTCTAGTTTTTAAAAGCATCAGCAAAACCAATTTACCACTTGTAAAGGCGAGAACAAACATTCAAACAGGTGAGAATTACAGCCGAGAAGGCATTATCGAAGGAATCAGTCGTGCGATGGGAACTACAGTTTTTACACAAATTACTTTCGAACCTTTTTCAAAAAAAGGCAAATTGGGTTTATTGCTCAACGGTCTTGAACGCTCCAAACACCAAATCAAAGGCGCCTTGCATTATGATGATTTTCACGGGGTGGGAATTTTATTGAATTATACGGGTAGAAACATTTTAGGTGCTTCTTCTCGAACCCTTGTAACTGCCGATATTGCCGAACAACCCCGCTTGAGATTGCAGCACCAGAAAAATTTTGGTGGCGACAGAAACTGGTGGTGGCGCACCGAAGCATTGGGTCAAATAGTAACGCAACGCACCTACCTCAACGGCGAAAATGGAGATGAAATTAGCAACCGCTATGTCGAATTTGACAACCAAATCAACAGAAACATTACATCAATGGCCAGTTACGTTGGCTTTTTTGTAAATTATCAATACAATACGCTAGAACCTAAAGTGAACACAGAACAAGACGATACAAGTTTTACACTCAATTCCTACTCTTTTAATGCAATTCAAGTGGGAACTCAATATGTGTACAATACTTTTAATGCAACGCTTTTTCCTACGGACGGAACCGCTTTTCGAACCAATATCAGCCGGTCGGTTAATAATAAAGTACGTTTACAATTTTCGGACAGTAATATATTAAACGAAAAAGGTAGTTTACCCAACTTTTTCAAAATTGGATTGGATTATGAGAAAAGACTTCCGCTTAGTTCCAAATTAACAGGTGTTGTAGGAGCGATTGGAAATTTTATAATAGTTGATCGCGAAGATAATGACGCCATTTCATTCAAAGAATTTGGTTTGGGTGCGAAATATTTTATCGGCGGTAACGAACTCAATCCGAGACGAGATAATTTTATGTTCATGGGTTTGAATCAAAGTGAACTTTCGGTAACACAATTTACCAAAATTAATTTGGGCTTGCAATACAATTTCAAGCCAAAATTATATGTCATCCCTCATCTGGACGTCGCACTTGTTGGGTTTGACACCTTAAATAATTTTGTTTCCAACATCGGCAATGCAACTGGAAACTGGCGCGAATACAACAATGTAGGATTGCTTTTTTCCTCGGGCGTTAACCTTGGTTACAATTCCATTTTAGGTCCTGTAAATTTCGACGTTTCGTGGGTAAACGACATCAACGACGTACGGATTTCGTTTGGCGTGGGCTTTCCTTTAAATCGTTCGAATTAAAATCACTTTTAAAATAATTTGGGCGTTTTGCCTGTCCACAAACTTCGAGAAAGTAATCTAAATTGAATACTCCAGCAAGGTTTTTTTTTGACTTTATAGGTTTCTAAATTAAGAGAAATACACTACGAAATTTTGAAAACCTTGCAGGAGTTTCAATTTGCTAATAAACGCATTAGTAAACAATCGAATGCAGCTTTTTAAATTTTAAGGCAAATACTTCTTCTCAAAATTCGGTTTGCGTTTTTCCAAAAAAGCATTTCTTCCTTCGGCCGCTTCTTCGGTCATGTACGCCAGTCGAGTTGCCTCGCCGGCAAAAACTTGTTGACCTACCATTCCGTCGTCGGTGAGGTTCATTGCAAATTTCAGCATTTTTATCGAAGTGGGCGACTTAGCAAGAATTTCTTGTGCCCATCGATAAGCGGTATCTTCCAGCTCATCGTGCGGAACAACTGCATTTACCATTCCCATATCAAACGCCTCTTGAGCCGAATAATTTCGACCTAAAAAGAAAATTTCTCTCGCTCTTTTTTGCCCCACCATCTTTGCCAAATAAGCCGAACCATAACCTCCATCAAAACTGGTTACATCGGCATCGGTTTGTTTAAAAATAGCGTGCTCTTTGCTAGCCAATGTTAAATCGCAAACCACGTGCAAACTGTGTCCGCCACCCACGGCCCAACCCGGAACCACACAAATAACCGCTTTGGGCATAAACCGGATCATTCGTTGCACGTCCAAAATATTGAGTCGGTGGTAGCCGTCTTCGCCCACATATCCCTGACTTCCTCGCGCTTTTTGATCGCCACCGCTACAAAAAGAATAAACGCCGTCTTTAGAACTTGGGCCTTCGGCAGAAAGTAAAATCACACCAATTGATGTATCTTCTTGAGCATCGTGAAATGCTTGAATCAATTCTGCCGTTGTTTTTGGTCGAAACGCATTTCGTACATCCGGTCGGTTAAATGCAATTCGGGCTACGCCATCGCACTTTTTATAGGTTATATCTTCAAAATCTTTTGCCGTTATCCAGTTTATCGTACTCATTTTTATCTTATTTTAGCGTAAAAATAATACTTTTACTTCTTATTAAAATAAAATAACTAATGAAAACTACTTTCATAACACTAGCATTTCTTGCTTTTTCTTTCTCCGTTTCGGCTCAAAAATATGAATTTCAAACGGTAAAAGACATCGAAGCCGAACCGGTAATTTCTCAAGGAAATACGGGAACGTGCTGGAGTTTTTCGTCGACTTCATTTCTCGAAGCCGAGATTATTCGTATCACTGGAAAGAAAATTGATTTATCCGAAATGTATAATGTTCGCCACACCTACCCTAAAAAAGCGTGGAATTATGTGATGCGACAAGGCAAAATACAATTTGGCGAAGGTGGTTTGAACCACGATGTTATCAACAGTGCAAAAATAGCTGGACTTGTACCGCAGAGCATCTATCCCGGTTTGATAGGAAATGCATCAAAACACGACCATTCGAAAATGGCCGAAGAATTAGAAATAGTGGTTAAAAAACACGCCAATCCCGAAGTAAAATTAGACCCAAAATGGAAAGCCGAAGTAAACGAAATTCTGGACCGATATATGGGAGCGAATGTGATTGAATTTACATTTGAAGGCAAAAAATATACACCGAAAAGTTTCCTAGAAATGACGCAATTGAAATTAGACGATTATGTAACCATCAGTTCATTTACACACGAGTCTTTTTACAAAACCTTTATTTTAGACATTCCCGATAATTTTTCGAACGGATCATTTTACAATTTACCTTTGGAGGAATTTGTAGCCAATATTGATAATGCCTTGGAAAAAGGCTACACATTGGCCTTGGATGCGGATGTAAGTGAAAAAACATTTTCTGGCAAGTATGGTATTGCTGTAGTCCCTGAAAATGAAAGCGATGAAAAAATAATTTTGACCGAAATAAAAGCCGAAAAAAGGATTACACCCGAATTTCGTCAGCAGGAATTTGAAAACTTCAACACCACCGACGATCATTTGATGCACATTGTAGGAAAAGTAAAAGATCAAAAAGGAACGATGTATTATAAAGTAAAAAATTCTTGGGGAAATGATCAACCAAATATTGGAAACGGCGGATACATTTACATGAGTGTTCCCTATTTAAAATTGAAAGCCATTTCGGTCTTGGTTCACAAAGAGGCTTTGCTGAAAAATACCAGAAAAGAATTGAAGTTGTAATGACCATTTTTAAATCTTCCAAAAATAATGTAACGGTCGGCTTTTTATGGCTGGTAGTTGTTTTTTTAATCGTCATTCCCTTTTTTCCAGAAAACAAGAACGAAACGGGTGCATCAATAGCAGTTGTGTTCGTGGTTTTGTACAGCGTCTGCGGAATGTTAATCTGGATATTGCTCGACACGAATTATAAAATCAAAAGCAATCGGCTTTTTTATTGTTCAGGACCGGTTCGGGGTAGTATAGAAATTAATACTATTCGAAAAATAGAGCGTTGGAACAAATGGTATGTTATGAGTTTTATCAAGCCTGCTTTAGATAAAGACGGACTGATTGTTTACTACAAAAAGTTCGATGACCTTTTTATATCACCAGAAAATAAGGAAGATTTTATTGCCGCTTTACGCGAAATTAATCCGGATATTGAGGTGGTTTAAAAAATTTCCAATGAAATTTTTTAAAAAGAATCTAACTTTTACAGAGATGCTGAAATATCCCGAAGTATCGGGACAGCATAACATAGCACATTTAGTGTGATTTACACCTACTCCGCGTGAGGGATTGCAGTGAAAATCCTTTTTTGTCCCGACTGATAAGATCGGGACAAAAAAGATTGCAACGAAAAGCCCGACCCCGATTTTTTCTATCGGGGTCACGCCCAAAAAAATGTAAAGGGGGTGTTTTTATTCTTTTACGAGATATATTCCGTCGGCTTTAATCTCGATTAATTTGTCTTTGTATAAAGCACCAACGGCTTTTTTGAAGGTTTTTTTGCTCATTTGCAACACCGTTTTGATGTCTTCGGGATGGCTGTTGTCGTTTAATCGGAGGAAACCACGACTGGCCCGAAGTTCGTCTAAAATGCGTTCGGCATTGGGTTCGATGCGTTCGTAACCAATTTTTTCTAAGGAAACATCGATTTTATTGTCGGGACGAATGTGCTTGATGTAACCTCGCAAACGGTCTCCCGTTCGGATGGAATCGTCGTAAACCTCATCTTTATAAAGTAAACCTTTGTGTTTTTCGTTGATAATTACATTGATTCCGAGTTCGGTGATGTGCGAAACAATCAAATCGACCTCTTCGCCTCTTTCGAGCGTAAGGTTGTCGTTGCTCAAAAATTGATTGGTTTTACTCGATGCGACCAATCGATTGGTTTTTTCGTCCAGGTACAAATACACCAAATACCGCTTGCCTTTTTCCATCGGTCGGGCCTGCTCTTTGAAGGGCACGAGAATGTCTTTTTCCATTCCCCAATCCATAAATGCACCTACTTGATTGGTGTAGTTGACGCGCAAAAGTGCAAACTCATTCAATAAAATGTACGGCTCTAAAAGTGTGGCAACCGGTCGCTCTTCATGGTCCAAATAGACAAAAACGGTCAAATCATCGCCAAATTCAAAATGATGCGGTACGTATTTGTTGGGTAAAAGCAGGTCGTGAATTCCCTCGGGATCCGTTTCTGGATCGCCTAAAAAGAGTCCTACTTTTGTATCGCGTAATATTTTTAATGTATTGTATTTTCCTATTTGAATCATAATGCTATTTTTCCGAGTTGCAAAGGTACGAACTTTATTTGCTTTTCATTTACAGGATTTTTGTTTCGGAAAATGGTTTTTTTGAACACAGATTATATGATTTTTTACAAAAAAAAGCACCGTAAAATGAATTAGTGAATTAGTGGCAAAAAAATCAGAATTTGAACTAAACCAATTCCTTGAAAAACTGCAGTAAAATTCCGTCGTTTAGCAATGTTGGCGTGAAAATCTCTAAAATCGCAGGTTGGTCGTTTGAGGCAAATAACGCTGTTAAGCTTGCTGCTAAATTCGTTTCATTAGAAGCCGTGAGGTAATTAAACTGAAACATTCTTGCCAAATGTTCGGCTGTAAAACAATGCGAAGTTTCAAAAAAGCGATTAAAAACAGGCGTTTCTTCATGGCCGGGCAAAATCCTAAAAATTCCGCCACCGCCATTATTGACAAGGATTATTTTGAAATTTTTAGGAATGTATGCGTTCCATAATGCATTGCTGTCGTAGAGAAAACTGATATCGCCTGTTATAAAAACGGTAGGCTTTTTCGAAGCGCAAGCGGCACCAATTGCCGTGGAAGTCGAACCATCGATTCCGCTGGTTCCTCTGTTGCTAAAAACACTAATTGAAGGATCAATATCAATCAATTGAGCATATCGAATGGGCGAACTGTTGCCAATTTGCAACATCGAATTTTGGGGCAAACGCGGCATAATCAACTCGAAAGCTTTGAAATCAGAAAATGGGATTTTTGATAAGTAAGCTTGTTGTTTTTCTTGTCGGAGTTTTTTTACGGCATCAATTTCAACTTTGTATGAACTTTCCGTATTTTGCGTAAGCGGCATCAATTGCTCAAAAAATAAATTAGGTGCTGTTTTAAAATGCTTCGTTAAAGCACCAAAAGTATCATACGATCTAAATGGATCAATATGCCAATGTTGGTTTGGTTTATAATTTCTTAAAAAAGCTTTTATGCGTTTTGAAACTACCATGCCGCCAAAAGTTACTAAAATTTCTGGTTGAAAATGCTCGAAATCTGTTGACGTAAAGGGTGTAATTATCGTGTCAATGTTATTAATAAAAGTGGCGTCGTGTAAATTAGAAGTGGTTTCTGTCAATACTACAACTGATGGGTCATTTGCCATCCAATCAATGATGTTTTGGTGAATGGCGTCGGGGAAGTTGACGCCCACCAAAATCATTTTCTTTGAAGCGGCATTCCATATTTTTGCAAAATCAGTTGACGCTTCCGACTCAAAAATGGGTTGGGTTTCAGTAATAATTTGACTTTGTACAAGAAGCTCTTGAGTCGTTTCATACAAAGGTTCTTCGAAAGGAACATTGATGTGAACGGGGCCTTTTTCTAAAATAGCTTTGGAAATGGCTTCGTTGATGAGTTGGTCGTTTTCAATAGAAACATTTTCTTTTAAATTCGCATTGAATAAACTGTGATTGGCAAACACATTTTCTTGTCGGATGGTTTGGCCGTCGCCAATATCGATTTTCTCAGCGGGACGATCAGCTGAAAGTACGATTAGCGGAATTTGACTGTAAAAAGCTTCGGCAAAAGCAGGATAATAATTGAGCAATGCCGAACCAGAAGTGCACAAAAGTGCTACTGGTTTTTGGGTTTGTTGTGCGATTCCTAAAGCAAAAAATGCCGCCGAACGTTCATCGGCAATGCTGAAACATTCGAAGTTTTCGTTACTGGCAAAACCGATGGTTAACGGAGCATTCCGAGAGCCAGGAGAAATTACAATTTGATGAATTCCTCGAGCAGCAAAAATTTCAAGAATACTTTGTGCCAAAGGAATTTTCGGATAAATCATAGCAGAAGATTTGAGGTGCAAAGTTACAAAATATACCGCTGAATTTTGGAGTGGTTTAGGAGTAATTTTAACAGTATTGAAGAGTTAATTTTGCAGAGTTTATAGTATTTTTGATGAAAGGATCGAGGCTTAATCTTTTGTAAAATAAGCTTTTTCAAAAATTATTAATATAATCTGTAGTTTTATACGCCAAGGCAATTTTATTATGTAAATATGAAATCTAAAATTTATTTATTACTGTTATTTGTTTTCACTTGTAATGCATTGTTTGCGCAAAAAAAAATCTTTACTGTTTATGACAGCACAACCTCTTCAATAATTCCCTACGCAAACATTTGGAAAGAAAATAAAATATATGCAAATGCAGATGCGAATGGAAAATTTTGTATTGAAGAAGATGATGTAAAAAATTCATTTACAATTACTTGTATTGGATATCTCACAACACCTATTGACCTAAATTCAAGCATTATTCATCTTGATAAAGAAAAGGTAAATTTGAGAGAAGTAGTAATTTTAAGCCCTAAAAGAAAGCAAAAAATACAACTTGGAAAATTGAGTGGAACTAACAGGTGGTTAACCGCTACATACGACCTAACTATTTCAGAAATTGGAAAATCATTTTCTACAAATAAAGAAAAACAATTTTACTTACAGGAAGTCGAATTTAAAACCGCTACGTATCAAGAAGGTAGAAAAATGGGTATAAATATATATACTCTTGATGAAAAAGGGAAGCCTGACCAATTAATTTCTTCTGAAAATATAATTTTAACTCTAAAAAATGGAGCTAGTATTACGACCTATAATTTTGAAGATAATTTAATTCCTATTCCCAAAAATGGTTTTTTTGTTTCAGCACAAATATTGTTAGTTGAAGAAAATAAGCAGTATGGAACTTCAGGAAAATTAACAGATTGGTTTTTCTATGACCCTGCGATTGGAGCAAATAAGGGAGTTGAAGATGCTTTTTATTTTACAAAAACAGAAGAAGGGACTTGGCAGAAGATTCCAAATTATGATTTAAACATAAAAGTATTTCTTACTGATTAAAATTTTGCCAACCTAGAGATGTATTTGTTTATTATATTTGGAAAATGAAGTATATAATACGTCAAGCCACCATTTCCGACCTTCCGTCAATTTTAGAAATTGTAAACCACGCAATTCTAAACACGACTGCCATTTATGATTACGACCCAAGAAGTTTGGAAGAGCAAACGGTGATATTTGAAACCAAAAAGGCAAAAAATTTCCCCACATTTGTAGCAGAACATGACCATGAAATTGTAGGATTTGGAACGTATGATACTTTTCGAACTAAAGTTGGCTATCGTTTTACAGTCGAACATTCGGTTTATGTGAAAGAGGGTTTTGCGGGAAAAGGAATTGGACAACTATTGATGGAAGAATTAATTTCGACCGCAAAAAAAGAAAATTACCACATAATGATTGGCGTGATTGATGCTTCAAACGAAAATAGCATTCGCTTTCACGAAAAGTTCGGTTTTAAATCGATGGGGATTTTGAAGGAAGTGGGTTTTAAATTTGATCGTTGGTTGGATGCGAATTTGATGACGTTGAAGTTATGAAAAAGTTGTAGATTGAAAGTTATAGGTTGCGTTTTTAAAACTAAAAAACAGAAAACGCCCACGTAATGTTTGCGTTTTCTGTTTTCAAATCTTTAGACTTTAATCTGTTTCTAATTCATTAACTCTTAATCCAATCCACAATTTCTGGATCTGTAGGGCTGGTTTGTGGACCAACAACTTTAACTACAAAACCATTTTCATCGATAAGGTATTTTTGGAAATTCCAACCCACTTCTGAATCTTCTACGCCATTTTTACTTCTCTGAGTCAAGAACTGATAAATGGGTGCCATATCGTCTCCTTTTACAGAAATCTTGCCCATCATCGGGAAAGTTACACCGTAATTTTTTTGGCAAAAAGTGGCGATTTCGGCACTTGTTCCGGGTTCTTGCGACATGAAATTATTGGCCGGAAAGCCTACAACCACAAAGCCCTGAGCCTGATACTGATCGTAAAGCGCTTGCAAACCCTCATATTGCGGTGTCAATCCACATTTAGAAGCAGTATTGACCACCAAAATCTTTTTGCCTTTCAACGAAGCAAAATCGAATTCTTCACCTGATAAATCTGTAACTTTAAACTGATAAATACTTTGTTTTTCCATAGGTTTTGCAATTTCTGCCGAAGCGGTATTGTTGTTTTGTGCGTTGTTGTTCATACAACCGATTAGTGAGAGCGCTGTGAAAGCGCTAAAAAATATTTTTTTCATCCGGAATAAATTTTTATAAAAGTAATCAATCGCAAATTCTGTTTTGTCAAATAAAGCTTAAAATATTAATTCAACACTTGTTAAATACACTTTGAAAGTTTAAAAATTTTGAATGAAAAATATTCCTATCAAGAAAATTCCTATATTTAGCCTACTTTTAAAAAAATTGCTTTTGAAACAAACAAAATTTAATTCATGACACAAGAAGAACTCTTGCCTTTGATCTTAAAAAAAGACGATAAGGCTTTTACCTTAATGTATGATATGTACTCGAAAAACCTCTACGGGGTAATTTATAATTTGATCAACGATCGTGAGGAAGCCGAAGATGTATTACAGGAAGTATTTGTAAAAATTTGGAAAAATATTGAATCCTACAACGAAAGTAAAGGGCGATTTTTTACTTGGATCATCAATATTGCTCGAAATACGACCATTGACAAATTGCGTTCTAAAGGATTTAACAACAGCCGAAAAAACTTATCTTCGGATAATTTCGTACATCTTTTAGACGACAGTAACAAACTCTCACACATGATTGATAGTATCGGAATTCAAGAATTTGTCAAGAAATTAAAACCGAAGTGCATCCAAATTATCAACCTTTTATTTTTTAAAGGTTACACACAACAAGAAGCTTCGGACGAACTTGAAATACCGCTTGGAACGGTCAAAACGCAAAATAGAAATTGCATTAATGATTTAAGAAACTTTTTACAAGTATGATGGAAGTTAGCGCATATATCGAATCCGGCATTTTAGAACTCTACGTTTTTGGAACGCTTAGCGAAGCCGAAACTGCTGAAGTTGCTCAAATGGCCTCAAAGCATCCTGAAATTCAGGAGGAAATTATTTCAATTGAGAAAGCGGTAATCAGTCTTTCTTACAGCATGGCGCCGTATCTTTCGGCAGCAAATTACGATAAAATTCGTACCACATTGATTGAGAAGCACGCAAAAGTAGTAGAAATGAAACCGAAAAACAGCATTGCCCCGTACATCGGTTGGGCAGCTGCAATTATCTTGATGATTGGAATTGGTTGGCAATATACCCAATTGGACTCGGCTAAGAATGAAATTGTGATGATTGAAACCGAAAACGACACCTTAGAAAAGCAATTGAATACGGTAAAACTTAACCAAACCCAAACCGAAAGTTTGTTGGCTGTGGTTCGTGACCAAAACAATACGGTTGTGCCATTGGGTGGTCAGGCAGTTTCTCCTGAGTCAAAGGCAACAGTATATTGGAATCAGGCAACACAAACCGTATATGTTGATGCTGCAGGATTGCCAGAACCACCAGAGGGTTATGTATACCAAGTTTGGGCGTTGAAATTAAATCCGTTGACACCTACTAGCATTGGTCTTTTAGATAACTTTATTGCTAATGATTCCCGACTATTTGCTGTTAGTAACACTTCTGGAGCAGAAGCTTTTGGAATTACTTTAGAACCCGCTGGCGGAAGCGTTTCGCCAACGTTGGAACAATTGTATACTTTGGGTAAAGTGTAGTTTTGAATTTAAAAAACAAACACCAACATCGAAATTTGGGTGACAACAATTGAGAGATATAATAAATCGAAACATTTTAGAGCTGCAACTTATGTTTGCAGCTCTTTTATTTTGTTATTCATTGTGAGCGATTTTTTTCAATATTATTCATTGAAACTATCTTTAACCAACCCGTTGATTCCCAAAATTATTATCGACATGGCGTTTCAACAATTTATGAGAAAAGCAATTTTTCTATTCTCTGGACTTTTAGTGGTTTTAGCCTTCATTTTTTGTAAAAAGAATGTATACGCCCTCGGATTATCAGTACTTATTATTGGATATTGCATTGTGTCAAATTTACATGTTCCCGGCTGGAAAACTCAATTATTTTAGAAGGTAATGACTAAGAAAAGATGTTATAATAAGTGCTTTTGAGTAAATTCTGGAACTGAGGTGAGCGATTGTTTCCGCGTGAGGGGTTGAAGTGGAGCTCTCCCGATTTTTCATCGGGAAGCGGGAACGGAAGACCCGACCCTTGGGGCACGCCCAAAGAAGAATTATATTTTTGAAAAGAGGGGTTCTTATAAAAAAAGGGATTCAATTTAACAACTGAATCCCTTTTTGTATAGTATAAAACTTATCTTATTTTGTATAGTGTTTTCTGTATTTTGGATAACTGATCGCGCCTAAAACGGCAATTGCAATAAGCGTTTGCCAAATCCAACTCAACGATTTTGCCTCACCTGTTGCGTACGAATGCAAACCTACCAAGTGGAAATTTACACCATAATATGTGAACAAGATGGATAGAAAAGCAAACATACTCATCAAATTAAAAATCCATTTTCCTCGAAGTCCTGGAACGTATCGCATGTGAATGACAAATGCATACACCATAATACTGATCAAAGCCCAAGTTTCTTTTGGATCCCAACCCCAGTATCTTCCCCAACTTTCATTGGCCCATTGGCCTCCTAGAAAATTCCCGATGGAAAGTAAAATTAGTCCGATGGTCAATGCCATTTCGTTAATGTAAGTGATTTCACGGATATTGAGTTCCATTCGGACTTTGTTTTTCTCGGTGGTAAAAAGTATCAAAATTAGTGAAACCACACCCAAAATCATTCCCAAGGCAAAAGGGCCATAACTTGCCACAATAACCGCCACGTGAATCATCAACCAATAGGAATCCAGCACGGGTTGCAAGGTTGCAATTTCTGGATCGACCCAATTGGCATAGGCCGCCATTAAAATCATCGAAGTTACAAAAGCGGATGAAGCCACGGTTAATTTCGATTTGATATCAAATGCCAAACCAAAAAACATCGTTGCCCAAGCCACATAAATAATCGATTCATAAGCGTTACTCCATGGAGCATGACCCGAAATGTACCACCTAATAATCAATCCGACTGTGTGGGCTACAAATAATAACGCAATGACCACGTGCATAGAATTGACCAAGAAATTCAAAATTTTATTTTTCTCGTTGAAAATTTTTCCAACTACCAATAAAATCATCAGGATTCCAGCAAACATATACAAGTAAAACAAATTTTTGAAAATATTGACTTTATTGTAAAAAATTTCAGAGCTGATCTTGTCCTCGCTCGGAATCACATGAGCGCCGTATTTTCGCTGGTATTTTTGAATTCCGTCTAAATAGAAATTGGCTTCTTTGTAATTTCCATTCTCAGTTGCATTGGCCAATGCCGACAAATAAATTGGGATAATTTGTTTGGTGAACGTCGAATCCATTCCTTTGATATTGGATTCGCCCAATTCAGGATAGGAAACCCACTTGTTATTTTTTTCATTTGGAATTGGAAAAATTTTCAAAATACTTCCAAACAATGCCGAACTCAATAAGTTCACTTTTTTATCCGTTTCCACAAAATCCTTTTCAAACTTGTTGGGATTGGCTGTTTTATAAGCTGCATCCAAGTATTTCGACAATTTGTAATTTCCTTTATCGTCAAAGAAATTAATGAAAGCCGCTAATTTTTGATCCGCTGGAATTCCGATAATTTTTCGAATACTGTCGTTCCCGGAACTGATGTAAATCATTTGTACTTGGTACCAAGCACTTGGCAGTTGCGTCATGGACAGAAAAACTTGGTCGGCATTCAAGCCTTTGTATGAATTTTCATGGCTCACTTTTCGCAACAATTCGGACGAAAAAGTATTTACCGGTTTCATTCTTCCTCCAGCATCCTGAATGATTAATTTTCCGAAACGCTCGGCATGTTCCTCGGTTACCATGTATTTTTGAATCACCGAATCCACTACTTGCAGGTCAACAGGTTGCTTTTGATGATTTTGTGCAAAACCACCCCAACTCAAAAACAAAGCAACAACAGCAAGTTTAGCCTTTCTCAACTTTACTTTTTCTAATTTTCGTTTTAAATCGGCAAAACGGGAATATTTGGTAAACATAATGGCCATCATAGCGAAATAAAGTAAAAAGTACCCAATATAAGTGATCCAAGTTCCCCAAAAATCGTGACTTACTGAAAGTACGGTACCTTTTTCGTCCTCATCAAACGAAGCTTGAAACAAGCGATACCCCTTGTGATCTAAAATATGGTTCATATAAATATGGTAATCAAATTTTTCAGAACCGTCTATCACTTCAACTTTACTTTCAAAAGAAGAATAACTTTTTTCAGTTCCGGGATATTTGGCCGCTATAAAATCGTTAAGTTTGACTTTAAAAGGTGTGGTATAAATTTTACTTCCGTAAAATAAAGTAAATTCTAAGTCACCTACTTTTACTGATTGTGGCACGCCCATTTTTCCTTTTGAGCCTAAGAGTGTTACCTCTTTTTCCTCATTGCCAGACGAAAGTTTCAATACAATAGCATCATCAGTCGTTTTGTCTTTAAAATCCTTATTGGAAACATAACCCACACGCCCTTTTATAGGAGGATCTGGAAAAACAAATTGAGCACCACCCAAGTTATATAGCGATCGCAACATCAAAGGTTGAACGGTATTCATTTCTACTTTACCTCTCAACTGATCGGCCATTCGCATAAAATCTCCTTCAAAAGGCGCTTGAATCGTGAAAACTTCTCCTTCAGTATTGATGTTTATCGCACCTTGAGTAAATTTATTTAGTGAAAATAACACATTGTGAAAATTTTCTACTTCGCCTGATTTTAAAAAATGATCGTGTCGGGTTCCACCTCCTGATTCCACCATTTTTAAAAAATCAATGCCTTTGGGATCCTTAACAATTTCTTCGGTCGCGCCCATTATAAAATTTTTGTATTCAACTTTATAATCCGTATCGTTAAACTTGCTTTTTATTGAAAAATAATTATTGGTAACCGGCGAAAGTAAAAGCGGATTTTCATGTGTCTTACGTTTCATTTCTCCTTGGTATTCTCCATCTACAAAAACGGTTAAAAATGTTTTGTCCGAGAAAAACTCATTAGAACTTTCGCCTTCGCGAATGGGCATCATTCCTTCATAACTCACATAACGTGTAACAAATGCGCCAACTAAAATAAAAATGAACGACAAATGCAAAATCAAAGTTGCCCATTTTTCTTTTTTCCACAACTGGTATTTATTAATGTTTCCAATAAAATTTACTACAAAAAAGAACATAATTGCTTCAAACCACCAAGCATTGTAAACCAAGATTCGAGCCGTATCGGTATTGTATTTACTTTCGATAAAAGTTCCGGCGGCCATTGCTACGGCAAAACCAATAAATAACAATGCCATTAAACGTGTTGAGAAGAAAATCGACCCGAGAACTGAAATGATTTTTTTATCCATGGTGGTGGAAATTAATTTTTTTAATATGGTGCAAAAGTACGCAAAAATGTTAGTATTATTCCATCTCACAGATTTCTCAACTCTTAAAAATTGCATAAAATTAACCCTTTAGCGCCTTCATTGAAAATGCGTATATTTGAAATTAAATACAATTATAGCATGTCAAATATTCAGCACATTATTGAAGAGCGGACTCATTTAGTAGGGAATTTTAGAGTTGGAAGATTGTTGCCTTTTCGCGAAAAACGTATGGTTGGACCATTTGCTTTTATCGATCACATGGGGCCACTCCAACTTTCTGATCACAAAAATTTTGACGTTCCCCCGCATCCCCACATCGGACTTTCAACGTTGACTTATCTTTTTGAAGGAAGTATTATGCATCGCGACAGTCTGGGGACTGAAATTGAAATTAAACCTGGTGCCGTAAATTGGATGACCGCTGGAAAAGGAATTGTGCATTCTGAACGAACACCCGAATATTTAAGAAAATCAAATAAATCGTTACACGGACTGCAAATTTGGGTAGCGTTGCCAAAAGAATTAGAACAAACTGAACCCAGTTTTTTTCACATTGAAGCTTCAAAAATCCCAACTTGGAGCATAGAAAGCGTGGATGCCAAACTAATTGCTGGATCACTCTTAGGTCATCAATCGGAGGTACCGGTACACAGTCCACTGTATTTATTAGAATTAAAATCAACCTCGAAACAAACCCTACATATTGGCTCAGAGTTATTTGGCGAAAGTGCTTTGTACATCTTGGAAGGGAGTATTGTTTCAGAAGGAACTGTTTTTGAATCAAAACAAATTTTAATTGCTGAAGATGCTTCACGTTGTAGCTTTGAAATGAACGAAAACACAACAGTTTACATCTTTGGAGGCAAACCTTTTCCAGAAGAACGCACAATTTACTGGAACTTTGTGTCGTCGGATAAAAACCTAATAGAAATGGCTAAAATGCGTTGGCAAAACCAAGAATTTGACAAAGTACCCGACGAAATCGAATTTGTTCCTTTACCTAAGCAACAAAGTAATTACAAGCTAAAAAAATAATTTCGCCCAAATATCTCTTTTTTTGAATAATTTTGTCAAATGGTAAAAATTAGTATCATTGGGTACGGAAATGTAGCCCAACATTTGATTCAGGCTTTTCAGCAAAATCCAGAAATTCAAATCCAACAAATTTTCGTTCGTGAACCGTCAAAAGTGATTGGTTTTTCGGAGGGTATTGCATATATTTCCGACTGGAGCTTGGTTGCTCCCGCTGATATATTCCTAATTGCGGTTTCGGACGATGCCATTCGTACAGTTTCTGAACAAATCCCTCTAAAAAACCAACTCATTGTACATACTTCTGGAAGTGTTTCGTTTGAAGAAATGAGTAAAGACAACCGTCGCGGCGTTTTTTATCCTTTACAAACGTTCACCAAAGGCAAGCAAGTGGATTTCAGAGAAATTCCTATTTGTATCGAAAGCGAATTCAGTGCTGATCTAGAAATTATCAAAAAACTAGCAAATACTATTTCAGAAAAAATATATATTATCAATTCTCAACAGCGAAAAGCCTTGCATGTTGCTGCCGTTTTTGTCAATAATTTTGTTAATCATTTGTACCAAATTGGCAACGAAATATGCTTAGAAAACCAAGTTCCATTTGAAATTTTAGATGCTTTAATCTCAGAAACCGCTGCAAAAGTGCGGACTTTGACACCAAATGAAGCACAAACAGGACCAGCAAAAAGAGAGGACCAGCAAACTATTGAAGCGCATTTGGAATTTCTTAAACCAGATGCTACCAAAAAATCAATTTATCAATTACTCACCCAATCCATCCAAAACAATGGCAAAGAGCTATAAAGAAATTTTAAACGAGATCACCACTTTTATTTTTGATATTGACGGCGTTTTGACCGACAGTTCCGTCCATATCACTCCCGAAGGCGAAATGCTTCGAATCATGCATATTCGCGACGGCTTTGCAATGAAAGCAGCTATTGAAAGTGGCTATAAAGTGTGTATTATTTCAGGAGGATCCAATGAAGGCGTACGCATTCGATTGCAAAATTTAGGTATTACCGACATTCATTTGGGCTCTTCTGATAAAGTTAAGACGTTCAAAGAATATGTTGAAATTTACAACATCAACTCCGGCCATGTCTTGTATATGGGAGATGATATTCCGGATTATCATGTAATGCAACTGGTAGGTTTACCCACTTGTCCACAAGATGCGGTTGCCGAAATAAAAACCATATCTAAATACATATCGCACAAAAACGGCGGAAAAGGTGCGGTTCGAGAAGTGATAGAACAAGTGATGAAAGTTCAAGGAAAATGGAATACGTATTTTGACGGAAAACACGATTAACTCACAGTCGCAGTTTGGTAGTGATCCGTTGGCAGTTTTCATAAATTGTACCTGAAAACGGTAACTATACACCGAGATTCGATACTGAGACTGAAAACTGAAAAACTGAAAACTAAAATCAGTACCTTTGCACCTCAAAGAAATAAAATGAGATTACACAGAAATTTAGTTTACACCACTATTGATTCATTACATGCAATTTTTAATGAAGGAGAATATGCAGATAAAGTGGTGGCAAGAGCATTAAAAAAAGACAAACGTTGGGGCAGCCACGACCGTAAATTTGTTGCCGAAACCATATACGAAATTGTTCGTTGGAAACGATTATATTCAGAGATTGCAGACGTAAAAGAACCCTTTGATCGCGAAGATTTATGGCGCATTTTTGCCGTTTGGGTCG
>NZ_JBIPPD010000217.1:0-5414 GCF_044368625.1 Flavobacterium sp.
AGAACTCAAGAGACTTTCTGCTTTTTTGAATTTCATGCTTTCGGTTTTACCGCTAAGGACGTGCTTCACTGTAACATTGTCGTTGCGGTTGATTTTTGGCATTTCGCGTTTGATTGTTTCGGTTACTTGACGTTGTTGCGTTTGTCCTGCTTCATTCCCGACGTTTCGAGATTCTGCCGCGGCTTGATCCGTATTTGGTATTTCATCCTTGGAAGTGGTGTAATTTTCTTTTTGACGTACTTCCTGGGCTTCTTGAATTTTTGGCGTTGTTTGCTGTGGCAAATCGCCTTTGAACAAGAACGAAACTACTTCTTTATTAACGCCGTTGAGCATTGCACTAAACAATTTAAAGGCTTCGAATTTGTAAATAAGCAACGGATCTTTTTGTTCGTGAACGGCAAGCTGAACCGATTGTTTCAATTCGTCCATTTTGCGCAAGTGTTTTTTCCAAGCTTCATCTACGATTGCCAGCGTGATGTTTTTCTCGAAATCAGCGATTAACTGTTTTCCTTCGCTTTCATAGGCTTTTTTCAGGTCGGTAACTACATTGAGCGACTTGATCCCATCGGTAAAAGGCACTACAATTCTTTCGAACTGGTTGTTCTCGTTTTCAAAAACATTTTTGATAATTGGGAACGCTTCGCGGGCGCTTCGGTTGGTTTTCTCAGTGTAATATTCAAGTGCTGATTTGTAAACTTTACCAGCAATTTCAACTGGAGAAAGTTTGTTGAATTCTGCTTCCGAAACGGGACTTGTGATTGAAAAATAGCGAATCAATTCGAACTCGAAATTTTTAAAATCGCTTACCTCTTTATTGGAAGTGGTAACCAATTCGCAGGTATCGTAAATCATGTTGGCGATATCCACTTTCAAACGTTCGCCATGCAAAGCGTGACGACGGCGTTTGTAAACCACTTCACGTTGTGCATTCATTACGTCGTCGTATTCCAACAGACGTTTACGCACGCCAAAGTTGTTTTCTTCAACTTTCTTCTGGGCTCTTTCGATGGATTTGGTCATCATGGAGTGCTGAATTACTTCGCCTTCTTTCAATCCCATTCTGTCCATTACTTTTGCTACTCTTTCAGAACCGAAAAGACGCATCAAGTTGTCTTCCAAGGAGACATAAAATTGTGAACTTCCCACGTCTCCCTGACGACCTGCACGACCTCTTAGCTGACGGTCGACACGTCGTGAATCATGACGTTCTGTACCAATGATAGCCAAACCACCCGCTGCTTTTACTTCAGGAGTTAGTTTGATATCGGTTCCACGACCAGCCATATTGGTTGCAATTGTTACTACGCCTGGTTTTCCTGCTTCTTCCACAATTTGGGCTTCTTGCTTGTGCATTTTTGCATTCAAAACGTTGTGAGGAACGCTTCGCATCTTCAACATTCGGCTTAGTAATTCTGAAATTTCAACAGAAGTAGTTCCTATCAAAACCGGGCGACCTGCTTTGGATAATTCCGTTACATCTTCGATAACCGCATTGAATTTTTCACGAACCGAGCGGTAAATCAAATCTTCTCTATCGTTTCGCGCCATCGGACGATTGGTTGGAATTTCTACCACGTCTAATTTGTATATTTCCCACAATTCGCCGGCTTCAGTAACCGCAGTTCCTGTCATACCGGCAAGTTTGTTGTACATTCTGAAGTAATTTTGCAAGGTTACCGTTGCAAAAGTTTGAGTAGCCGCTTCGATTTTCACATTTTCTTTGGCTTCAATTGCTTGGTGCAAACCATCAGAATAACGACGACCGTCCATAATACGGCCGGTTTGCTCGTCGACAATCATGATTTTGTTGTCCATGATTACATATTCTACATCTTTTTCAAAAAGAGAATAGGCTTTAAGCAACTGCGTCAACGTGTGAATACGCTCGCTTTTTATGCTAAAATCCTGAAAAAGTTTTTCTTTTTCTTCGGCTTCGGTGTCTTTTTCAAGCTTTAATTTTTCGATTCGAGCAATTTCAGTTCCAATATCTGGAAGGACAAAGAAATCAGCATCTTCGTTTGTAGATAAGAATTTGATTCCGTTATCGGATAATTCCACTTGATTGTTTTTTTCTTCGATAACAAAATACAAGGCTTCGTCCACCTTATGCATTTCACGATTGTTATCCTGCATGTATTGATTTTCGGTTTTCTGAAGCAATTGTTTGATTCCTTCTTCACTCAAAAATTTGATTAATGCTTTATTTTTTGGCAAAGCACGGTAGGCCCTCAATAATTGAAAACCGCCGTCTTTGGTATTTCCTTCTTTTATTAATTTTTTGGCTTCGGTCAAAAATCCATTGGCCAACTGTCGTTGTAAAGCCACTAGATTTTCGATTTTCGGCTTTAATTCCATAAATTCATGACGGTCACCTTGCGGTACGGGCCCTGAAATAATCAATGGTGTTCTGGCGTCGTCAATTAAAACTGAATCGACCTCATCGACAATGGCAAAATTGTGTTTGCGTTGAACCAAATCGGTTGGCGAATGGGCCATATTGTCTCTCAAATAATCAAAACCAAACTCATTATTGGTTCCGTAAGTGATGTCGGCATTGTAGGCTTCACGTCGGGCATCCGAATTGGGTTGATGCAAGTCGATACAATCTACGGTCATTCCGTGAAATTCGAAGAGCGGTGCTTTCCAAGCGCTGTCTCGCTTTGCCAAGTAGTCGTTGACAGTTACCAGATGAACGCCGTTTCCGGTTAATGCATTTAAGTAAAGAGGTAAAGTTGCTACTAAAGTTTTTCCTTCCCCTGTTTGCATTTCGGCTACTTTTCCTTGATGCAACACCATACCACCTATTAATTGTACATCATAATGGATCATGTCCCAAGTAATTTGTTTTCCGGCAGCCGACCAAGAATTTGCCCAAACCGATTCGTCTCCTTCGATAGTAACGTATTCTTTTTTAGAAGAAATTTTTAAATCGCCTGGAGTTGCTTTAACACGAATGCTGGTGTAGTCTTTAAAACGTTTTGCAGTTTCTTTTACCACAGCAAAAGCTTCTGGTAAAATTTCCATTAAGGTTTTTTCAGAAATATCGTATGCTTCTTTTTCCAGAGCGTCGATTGCAGCATACACGTCTTCTTTTTCGTCAATGTCGACTTTTTGCTCTACTTCAATTTTAAGTGCAACAATCTTGTCATCTTTATCTTGACGAGCAGCTTGGATACGTTTTTTAAATTCGGCAGTCTTTGCTCTAAGTTCATCGTGTGACAATGAAGACAATGCAGCTTCAAATGTTTTAATTTTAGATAAGTAAGGCTGTAAAGCCTTAACGTCCTTTTGGGATTTATCGCCTACAAAGGCTTTAAGTATGCTGTTTATGAAGCTCATATTATAATTATTCTATTAATCAATTCGTTATGTGAACAAAAAAAAAGTCTCGCATGAGACTTTTCAATTTATTTTTAATATTCATCCTCGTTCCAAAGATAATCTTCGTCGGTAGGATAATCGGGCCAAATTTCTTCCATCGATTCGTAGATTTCGCCTTCATCTTCAATCGATTGCAGGTTTTCTACCACTTCTAAAGGTGCACCAGCTCTGATAGCATAGTCAATAAGTTCATCTTTAGTTGCCGGCCATGGTGCGTCACTTAAATAGGATGCCAATTCTAATGTCCAATACATCTGCTATACATTTTATAATTTATGCAAAAATAAATTTTTTACCGACATAGTCAAGAAAAATTGTGTTTATTTTAAAAAAAGTTAAGAACGTAATTTTGTTTTCTAATTTTAGCTAATCAATATCCGATTAAAAATTCCCAAATTGCATGTTAATATTTCTCAGGAATCCATTGGACTTCATTTGCATTTAAGTCTTGAGACAACTTCCGTGCCAATACAAATAGGTAGTCAGAAAGGCGGTTTAAGTATTTCAAAACATATAAATCTACGGGTTCAATCTCGTTTAAATGCACGGCCAATCGTTCTGCTCGGCGGCACACACATCTAGCAATATGACAATATGACACAGTACTGTGTCCGCCAGGCAAAACAAAATGTGTCATTTGTGGTAATGATTGTTCCATAAAGTCGATAGCGTTTTCCAAGAATTCTATTTCCTTTTCGCCGATTTTAGGAATATTTAAACGTTCTTTTCCGTTTTTCAACACTTCTTTATCAGGAGGAGTTGCTAAAATTGCACCTACAGTGAAAAGTTTGTTTTGAATTTCGGCCAAATTATTTTTGTAAATGAAATTAATTTCTTGATCTCTGATGAGTCCAATATGCGAATTCAACTCATCTACTGTTCCATAACTTTCGATTCTAATATGGTGTTTGGGTACTCTTGTTCCACCAAAAAGTGCAGTGGTTCCGGTATCTCCTGTTTTGGTATAGACTTTCATTTTTGTATACTATTTAAATTCTGCACTAAAGTTACATTTTAATATATTAAATTAATTCAATAGTCATTATAAAATTTCAATATTACATTACAATATTAATATATTTTAGCAACAAAAAGAATCTTTTATTAAATAAATCATAAATAATTAACTTAAATTAATTATATTTTGTTTTAATTATATAGTTTTACACCGAATTATTAAATATACCAAACTATGAAAAAAGTACAATTATTAGTAGGAGTTGCTGTTTTAACAGTGTCTTTTACATCATGTAAAAGCGAAGAAGAAAAAATGGCAGAACAGTCGTTTGATCGTTATGAAAAATATGTAGACTCTGTAAACAACGTTAACGAAGCAGAAGCTTTGACCAACTGGCAAGCAATTGAAGCAGGTTATAATGATCGCATGAGTGATGCTGATATGGCTATCGCTAATATGAATGATCAGACAGCTGCACAAGATCGTTTAGAAAAAACAAAAACGAAGTACACAGAATATAAATCGAAAGTTGAAGCTAGTGCCCCAAAACCTGTAGATCGTAAAACGGAAATCCGTAGCGCATTTTTTGGTGGATCAATGGCTGCTGGAGCTGATATGGACATGTCATGGGTAAACAAAGATAATATTCTTAAAGTATATAATGATTTCAATAATGAATTCGAAAAAAATAAAGATAATTATTCAAGAGAAGATTTTGACGAAATTAAAGCTTTATACGAAGCATTAGATACGAGAAAAAATACCGTTGAAAACGAAGGTCTATCGGCTGCAGATAACAGAAAAATTGCTGAACTAAAATTTAAATTTGGTCCAAAATTTAAATGGGAACGAATGGGAGCCAAAGCCAATGAAAATTCGGAAGCAAAAGAATAATTCGCTTGCTATACTTTAAGCTAACAATAGCTGCTCGATTTTGGGCAGCTATTTTTTTTATTACTTTGTAAGTTCAAGTTATAAGTGCAACAGATAAATTAAAAACACTTGGAGTTTTCCTCCAAGTGTTTAAGGTCAAAAGCCTAAATTTGTCTTGCATGAAAAAATATAAACAATTAAC
>NZ_JBIPPD010000343.1:0-3591 GCF_044368625.1 Flavobacterium sp.
CTTGTACACAGCACTATCTTTACCATACCATTCAGCATGATGATCGTGTAGTGAGTAGATGTATGGAATACCTTTATCACGCATATCAAGAGCTGTGTTAGCCATGTGACAATGTACAATAGTGTTGTCTTCATACACTACTTCATTCCAGTTCTTGATCTCTACATCAATATCCATCAGCTGTAGATTGCTAGCATACTCCCAGATGATACGTTCTACAGCCCCCCAACCATTGGGTGGTATGCTGATGAGTCCTGTTGCTACTTGAACTATTTTCATTTTCTGAATTTTTTATATTGTTTGTCAATCAATGAGTAACCATCTGCTTGTGTTGCTAGACGCTTATGTACTATCCCCATTCTGTAAGGGCTTCCATAAAATATATGGTTGAAGTACATATCAGCTGCATCCCAGTTCTCTAAACGCAACTTCTGCTTTAAAAAGTTACTGACATAAGAAGGGAACATGATACATTGTAGTCCTATCAAATGATCTGTAATATACATATCTTGATTGACTTCTTCAACTACTGGACTCTGTGGCCAGCCGAACTCTAGTGTATCCTTATCTCCAAATGACATAAAGCCTATATACTTATCCTTTAGTTTAGCTGCACATCTCTCCACTGTATCTATAAACTCTTTCATCTCTGTCTCTATGATACAGTCTCCCTCACATACAATCAGGTAATCACAATCATGCATCTCACTTAGGATTGCATTCCTGAAGGCTTCATAGCAACCGTAGTGTGCTGGCGTAAGAGCTGTGCCTCTTTCTCTGACTTCATCGTCATTGAATAACTCCATAGAGACTGCTTGTGGTCTGTTACAGTTATGCTTGGGTGGGAGGCTATTATAAGGGACGTTCTGGTGGAGGATGTAGTCCCAGCCGTAAGCTTCGACTTGTTCCAACGAAGCTCTAGATAATCTTTCTCTATCATCGTTTAATGTAGTTTGAAGGTGTACTAATTTAATCTTAGGTCTGTCTACTCTAGGAATATCTATTTGTTTAATATCTATAGTTCCTATTACATTGTCTACGTAATATGTTCTAGTATAATCATTCTCATTCTGTACTAGCTCTACCTTATGAACATCGTCTAGTAATCCTAAGTATAGTTCTTTCTTTGCAGAATCTGTAGTATACAATAGTTTTCCATTCTTATCATATTGATTAATTAGATAGTATGGGATGTCTTCATTGTATGAATAGAAGTAGAAATACTTAATAGCCCACTTCTCATAGTTTACAATACCTACATACTCACTGTTAGAAGACTTACCATGTCCGCTATACTCTAAGAATGTTTGCTCATCAGGATACTCTACCCATACACCTCTAGTCTTATGGACCTTCTTCATCATGTAGTCTTCTAGGAAGTTCTGACATCCTAGATTCTCACATACTCTGTTATAGTCTTCTGGTGTACGTACATCATCTAATAGTGTAGTGACAAACCTAGTGTTGAAGAACATACCATTTGTCTGTATACCTTTACCAAATGGTGTATTCAATGTAGCTAGTACAGCTTGCCATTCATTATCTAATTGATGGAATCTACTATTGATTTCATGGAAATCATTTTCATCAAGCTCTATATCAAAGGTTACATAGAACATCTTTGTATATCCAAGACCTACAGCTGCTTTACTTGCATTAACTAGATTAGTAAGGACAGTAAGTGACTGGTTACTATCACCTTCTATTCTCATCTCTACGCTATACTCATTTGTACTACGAGTAAAACGATTGTAATAGCTATGATGTGTAAGAGGATTGTGTGCATCGTATACATAGTGATCTACCATATCTTGTATCTCTTTTGATACAGGATAGTGACTAACTAACATGATAGATCTGTTTAACTTCTTAGCACTCTCGATACATTTAATAGTTAACTCTTCTCTGATCTTGGTGTTAGGATATGTACCAATACCAATCAGCTCTTTGTTCTTAGACTCTAATTGTAATATGTTCTTTATAAGTTCTGCATCAGCTTTAACATCACCAGTTAGATATGATACATCTTCATAATCATTATACTTATTGTGATATACATCTAGGTTGTACATCAGCTTAGGCATTTCTTTATATTGCAATGCTTCTTTGATCGCAATAGGATTAAGCTCTTTATTGTTCTTATCTCCCTTAGATGGGAACAAGAACATGTCATAGTTCCTAAGCACTCTACTAACATTGTCTATCTCTCCTAACACTGTACAGTTAGATGGTAGATCTTTCATCAATGGCTCCCAATAACTCTTGAAGTTATCAGCTTGATTACCTATAAATTGAAAGTCTACATTATAGTCTTGTAGTTGTCTAGCAAGATCAATAGCATACGCCTGGTTCTTACGTGGTGTCCACAGTCCTACAATAGCAATATATTTACAGGAATCATCATTGGTTCCTTCCCAGACTTTTTGATTTACAGGGTATTCAATTACCTGCATAGGTACATTTAGATGGTTATATCTAAACATGTTGTGTGCACTAACAAACACAAACTCATCAGGCATCCATCTTTTCTCATGTGGAGGGAACGAGCTATCGTGTGTACTTTCTACAATACGATACTTTTTTCCTGGCTCATAGATAAGTCTCGTAACATCATCATCCATGAACATCTCAGGAAACTCTTCCATAGAGATAACATCTGGATTGAACTGATCAATGATATCAATGAGCTCCATCTTGTTATCTCCCAGTGATCTAAAGTTAGATCCAAGTATAAACTCCACTTGCTTACGTTGTACAACAAACTTCCATGCAAGGAAAGCATATTCCACCACCATGATCTCATAGTGATCCTTGAGTAGTTGTACTTTGTTAAGTGTTACTTGTGGTGCTCCTCCTGTACTAAAGTGAGGAGATATAATTAATAGCTTCTTCATAAACTTGATTTACTTCTGGATGACATTCAAACGTTTCTTTATTCTCAAGGCAACCTATCAATGGTTGTACGCCTTGTATATTTCCCCACTCCTTCACACCATACTTCATGTTAGAACAACATTGTAGCTTACATGGTCCATCTACATAACGTAATGGATGTCCATGTGGCATTCTAAACTCAGGATTGAGTGACGAACCCAGTTGAATAATGGGAGTATTTGTAGTTCCAGCGAGATGTAGTAACCCACTGTCCATAGTTATAAAACATGATGCATTATTTATAAGGTGATAACATTCTGATATAGAAGTCTTATTCATTAGATTCATTCCATAAGGTATCTCAAAGTTAAACACAGGCTTCTCTACATTAAAGAATCCAGTCTCTGAACTATCCTTACCTATACTGATAACATATATCCCATCATCGTTAAGCTTCTTAACCAACTCCATCCACTTCTCAGCAGGCCATGTTCTGTTAGCCCATGTAGTTACAGGATGTATGAGTATATACTTTTGGTGTATACTATTCTTAGGTGATTCAATAGGAATGTAATCACAATGTAATTCATTCTTACTCAACATAAAGCCAAGATGAACAGCATGATACTGACGGATATCCATCATGTTATGCTTCATTTCCACACCTCTCCCGTCCTTCTTACCTACATTGGTAAAAGAATTGTGCATGAGATAGTG
>NZ_JBIPPD010000043.1:0-18496 GCF_044368625.1 Flavobacterium sp.
ATTTTGTTGTTAGCATTTTGGATTATTATTTCATTAGAATTCAAGCTTAAAAAATCGTTTAAAAAAGGCGATTGAACGTTGGATTTTTCATTCATTTTGTCATTACCAATGTATAAATAATTATTTAAAATTATATTTTCGGAAATTTGACGGGTGTAATTGAAATGATTATAAAATGTAAAATTATCAACTGTTGAAGATTGATTAATTTGTTCTTCATTAAATAAAAGATTGTTTATAATGTTATTTGGATTGTTTTTAAAAATGGTAAGATTTGAGATATAACTTTTTTCGTTTGGTGTGTACTTAAATTCCAATTCTGCTGATGCCAACGTTTTTTTATTATTGTAAAAATTTTCTTCAGTAAATGAAATTAGGTTGTTCTCTAAATTATAGTTAGTAAAGGACGATGAATTTTGATTTTGATTATCATTTGCATGAAATATTACACCTCGTAATGAAAGGTTATTTTTAATCTTTGAATTAAAACTTAATGAATTTAAAAAAGCATTATTAAAAATGGTTTGGGAATTACTAAAAAAATTAATTTCACTATTATTAATATTGTATAACGATTTTGATTTGTACTCATAACGATCACTACCAAATGATTCTCTTTGATTAACATTTGCCGAAATTAAATCGCTTGCTTTTACACCGAGATTATTATACTGTCCAAAATAAAAAAATTTTATTTTCTTCTTTAATAAACCTAAGTTTAAACTTTCATTCCAACGATTTTCAGAAACAATACCACTTCCTAACATAACATTACCAAACCAAACATTGGTTAATCCTTTTTTTAGTTTGAGATTTATAGCTACTTTGTCTGAATTATTTAGTTTTTTAAAAACAAGGTTGTCTTCAAAATTATCTATAATTTGTACTTCATCTAGATATTTAGCATCAAGATTTTTTGATAGTACTTTATAATTTTTATCAAACATGTCTTCACCTTCAATAAGTAATTTATCGATGGTTTTCCCATGCGCTTTGATTGTTCCATCATTTAAAACTTCGATACCCGGTAATTTCTTCAATACATCCTCTACTGTTTGCTCAGTTTTATTACCAAAACTAGCAACTTTTATAAAAGTGGTATCTTGAGCTGTTCTTATTTTTTTTTCAAATTCGACAACTACTTCTTTTAATTCTTCAATTTTTTCCTCTAATTGAAAATCTTGATTAAGGTTTAAAAGCGAGATTATTTTTGAAATTTTTTGATAACCTAAACAAGATATTTCAATCTTAATATCATTTGATTTTGGTTTTTCAAATGTGATATTATAACTACCATCTTCAGCGGTAATACTATAATCAAAGATATCATCTGATTCGTCTAAGATAGAAACAGAAGCATTATGAATACCTCTGTTTTCTAGGTCTAAAATTTTACCTTTTAAAGTGATTTCTTGTGAAAAACCAAAGAAACAAAAAAGGAAAAACAGAACTGTACTATACTTTTGCTTTCTATTCAAAAGACTCTAAATAATAGGATGTAATAGGTTCTTTAACCGGAGTCATTCCTGGATGTTCTTTTGCTATAACTATCAAACGATCATAATCACTTTCAATCTTGTTGATACAATATTGTTTAAAATCATTTAAATTCAAAAATTTAATTGCTTTCTTTGAATTTTTGTCTTTGCGTATTGTGTAATTTTGCTTTACATTAACTGGAAATTTATAGGATTTGAAATTCCACTTAACAAATTCTCCCTCATCATATGCTTCTAGAATTAAACCAGGTAAACCATTTAACTTCCATGGTCCTGAATATACTGGAACGTCAGGAGTGTACCAAGCGAAGTACTTTCTACCCCGAAAATAAGTAGTCCCCAAGATACAATCAAAACTGCCAATTTTTTTCTTTTGTTTTGTAATTTTCCATTTAATGTTAGGCAGTGGTTCTTTTACATAGGTATGTTTTCCATCAAAAACATTACATAACAATGTTTTTGTTTTGTAATCACAAACAACTTGTTGTCCTTGAGCTGTTAAAATTAGTCCTGAAGATATCGTATTGTAACTGCCGTCTTTATTGTTGTAGAATTCTTTTGCTTTCGATTTACTAATTGCATTTTCTAAAGAATCTTTGCCAACTACATAATAGGACTTATCTTTTGTAAACATTGTGTAGGCGTTGTAGATTTCCCCATTTCCACCACCAACACCTATTGCATCAGTAAACTCATAAAATACTATTCCATTTTGAGAGAATACATTTAAAAATGTAAAATAGAAAAAAATAACTAAGTAACTGTTTTTCATATAAGTTTTATAAATTTTTAAAAAAAAAAGAATACAAGACGACTAGCCATCTTGTATTCAATATATTAATCTACTGACGTGTTTCTATTATCGCACCATGCTTTTCCCATCGCAGCGGCTTGCTTTCGTGTGGTGTCATCTGAAGTAGTGAAGTAAACTGTACCACCTCCTGGACAATTGTGCTTCCAGTTTTTTGCGGCATAAATCGATAAAGATGATAATGTCATCATTGTGATGGCAGAAATTAAAAATGCTTTTTTCATGTTGTAATATTTTTGTCGTTAAACTTGTTAAACTCTTCAACAAGCGGTTTTGAACGTTCGAGATCAAAACAAAAAAAAAGAAAACAATTATCCAAATTTTTTATGTAAAATTTTAAAAAAAACTTACAAAAATAAGATAAAAGTCGAAATTTGTATATTTTTAAAATTTCGCAATTTAATAAATAAGTTAACACTTCCTGAAATTTAATACGCTATAATTGGGAAAAAATATCACACGTGCATCATTTCAATGGATCGGGATTTTTTTATTCCGCACTTGATCCGGAATCTGTGTAAACAAAATCCTTATATTTTTATTAAGCATGCGTTTATCACTAATTTTCGTTTAACTTTTTGTTCAAAATAATAAACAAAAATAAATTTTAATTGTAAATTTGCCATTCATATTTACATTTATGTTTAAAAGCAGGAAAAACTTAGTCTTCGTTATTCTAGCCGGGATATTTATCACCAATGCGGTTACTGCCGAATTAATTGGTGGAAAACTCATCCAAATTGGTCCGTTTGTAATGAGCATTGGGATTTTACCGTGGCCCATTGTTTTTTTAACTACCGATTTAATCAACGATTATTTCGGAAAAGAAGGCGTCAAAAAACTGTCTTATCTCACAGCTGCATTGATTATTTACTCCTTTATAATTCTATTCTTAGCCATTGCAATTCCAGCAGCAAAAGGAATTTCTCCAGTAAATGATGAACAATTTCAAGCGGTTTTCGGACAAAGTATGTGGATAATCGTAGGAAGTATCGCGGCTTTTCTCGTTTCGCAACTCATTGACGTTACGATATTTGCCTATTTCAAGAAAAGAACGGGCAACAAAAAGATTTGGCTTCGGGCCACGGGTTCTACTGTTGTTTCTCAATTGTTTGATTCGTTTATTGTATTGGGAATTGCTTTTTGGCTTCCGGGTAAAATTAATACCGAAACTTTTGTATCTTCGGCATTGACGGGCTACACGTTTAAATTGGGAACCGCCATTTTATTGACGCCCTTGATTTATTTAGGCCATTACTGGATTCGGATGTATCTAAAAAATGACGTATGAAAACACGCTGTGCTTGGTGCGAAAAAGACGATTTGTACCGACAATACCACGACCAAGAATGGGGTATACCCGTTTACGACGATGCCAAATTATTTGAATTTTTGCTCTTAGAAACTTTTCAGGCAGGATTGAGTTGGCACACGATTCTCAAACGACGGGAAACCTTTCGAACCGCATTTGACCACTTTGATTACCACAAAATCGCACTTTATCCAGAAACTAAAATTCAGGAATTAATGTTGGATTCGGGAATTATCCGAAACCAACTTAAAATCCGATCGGCTGTTGCCAATGCCCAAGCATTTCTTAAGATACAAGAAGAATTTGGTTCCTTTTCAAAATACATTTGGGACTTTGTCGACGGCAAACCCATTGACAATAACTGGCAATCAATGGCAGAGCTTCCCGCCACCACTCCCCTTTCGGATGCCATAAGTAAAGATTTGAAAAAACGCGGATTTAAATTTGTGGGTTCAACCATTGTTTATGCACAAATGCAAGCCACAGGAATGGTCAATGATCATCTAGCCGATTGTTGGACAAAAAAAAATAAAAATATTTAAGATATACTGAATTTCGCTTAAACGTAAATTAATTTGGCTTGAACCTTTATTGATTTCGCTTAAACCTTTATTGATTTAGCTTGAACGTTTATTGATTTCGCTTAAACGTATATTGATTTCGCTTAAACGTATATTGATTTCGCTTAAACGTATATTGATTTCGCTTAAACGTATATTGATTTCGCTTAAACGTATATTGATTTGTATTGATCAGCTCGTCTTTTTATTACAAATCGTTAAAGAAAATTAGCTTCTAGAGTTGTGACTATACAGTACTAAGCATTTCTATAAATGCTGCCCTTTCAATTTCTCTGGCTCCCAAACTTTCCAAGTGGTCGTTGTGCACTTGGCAGTCGATTAATGTGTACTTTCTGATTTGTAAATTTTGCACCAACGTGATAAAAGCCACTTTCGATGCATTAGAAACTTTGGAAAACATACTTTCTCCACAAAAAATGTGACCGATGTCAATACCGTACAGTCCACCGACTAATTCGTTGTTTTGCCAAACCTCAACCGATTTGGCAAAACCGAGTTCATGCAACTTTATATACGCTTCAATCATTTCATCGGTAATCCAAGTTCCTCGTTGTCCGTCGCGTTTGATGGTGCTGCAATTGGAAATTACCGCTCGAAAATCTTTATTGAAAGTTACTGTAAAAATATTTTTTCGCAAAATGCTTCGCATACTTTTAGAAACTACCAATTCCTCTGGAAACAAAACCATACGCTTGGGGGGCGACCACCACAATATCGGTTCGTCATCGTCAAACCAAGGAAAAATCCCGCTCCTGTAGGCCAACATCAATCGCTCGGGAGACAAATCGCCACCCACAGCTAAAATGCCGTGTGCATCCGCCTCGGTAACGTCGGGAAAAAATAATTCTTTGAGCAGAAAGTACATTGAGAAGTAAAAAAGGCCCCTAACTCCCAAAGGGAACTAGGAGTGGTTAGTAAGCAAGTAATGTGTAAAAGTTGTTCGATTGGGAGTTAGCACAATAGACCATTAAACGTTTATAATTTGTCAAAATTGATGCAATCCGTGTCGTATCTAATGATTTCAGTTTCACTTTTTATAGGCATCCGAATGAACAGTTGCGACAGCTCTACCCGATGGATCATTTAGGTTTTTAAAAGCTTCGTCCCATTCTAATGCAATTTTAGTGCTACAGGCCACACTTGCTTCTTGCGGTACCGATAAAGCTGCAGCATCACTCGGAAAATGTTCGGTAAAAATAGAACGATAATAATATTCTTCTTTGGATGTGGGTGTTTGAATCGGAAACCTATATTTTGCATTCGCCAATTGCTCGTCTGAAACTTCTTTACCCACAACTACTTTCAAGGTGTCAATCCAGCTGTAACCAACGCCATCGCTAAATTGCTCTTTTTGGCGCCAAGCCACGCTTTCGGGCAACATGTCTTCAAAGGCTTTTCGCAAAATCCACTTTTCCATACGTTCGCCGTTTATCATTTTGTCTTGTGGATTAATCCGCATAGCTACGTCCATAAATTCTTTGTCTAAAAACGGGACGCGACCTTCTATTCCCCAAGCAGCTAGACTTTTGTTGGCCCGCAAGCAATCGTACATGTGCAATTTGCTCAATTTTCGGACTGTTTCTTCGTGAAATTCACGTGCATTGGGTGCTTTATGAAAATACAAATACCCTCCAAACAATTCGTCCGAGCCTTCGCCAGAAAGTACCATTTTTATCCCCATCGACTTGATGACTCGCGCCATTAAATACATCGGTGTCGAAGCTCGAATGGTGGTAACATCATAGGTTTCGATATTATAAATTACATCGCGAATGGCATCTAAACCTTCTTGAATCGTAAATTTGATTTCGTGGTGAATGGTTCCCAAATGGGAAGCCACTTTTTGAGCAGCAACTAAATCGGGCGAACCTTCTAAACCCACTGCAAAGGAATGCAATTGTGGATACCAAGCATCCGATTGGTCATCCGATTCGATCCGTTTTTGCGCAAATTTCTTGGCTACAGCCGAGGTTATTGAAGAGTCCAATCCGCCTGAAAGCAAAACACCATAAGGCACATCGCTCATTAACTGCCTTTTAACCGCTGCTTCAAGAGCGGTTTTTATGGCTTCGATACTTGTTGCATTATCCTTTACAGCATCATACGTTGTCCATTCACGTTTGTACCATTGCACAAACGCGCCGTCTTTGCTCGACATGTAGTGACCTGGAGGAAACAATTGAATTTTAGTACAATATCCTTCCAAAGCCTTTAATTCCGATGCTACATAAAATGTACCGTACGGATCCCAGCCAATATATAAAGGAATGATTCCCATATGGTCACGGGCTATAAAATAATCGTCATTTTCAACATCGTAAAGGGCAAAACCGAAAATCCCGTTCATTTCGTCAATAAAATGAGGACCTTTTTCTTGGTATAAAGCCAAGATAACTTCGCAATCGCTTTCGGTTTGAAACTCGTACTTTCCTTTAAATTGATTGCGCAATTCGCGATGGTTGTAAATCTCGCCATTGGCAGCCAAAACCAAACTTTTATCTTTAGAAAACAAAGGCTGTTTACCCGAAGCTGGATCTACAATTGCCAAACGTTCGTGCGCTAAAACCGCTTTGTCATTACTAAAAATACCGCTCCAATCTGGCCCACGATGCCGTATAATTTTTGCCATTTCTAAAACTTGTGGTCTTAAAATTTCGGTTTTTTGCTTGAGGTCGAAGGCACATACAATTCCACACATATTGAAAAAGGGATTTAATGGATAAAAAAAATAAGGTTGATTCGCAATGTGGAATCAAAAACTGACATCAATGTTCTGTAGAAAATGCGCCAGAACAGCGTTTCAAGAAAACATTGGAATCAAAAATAACTAATTGATTGTAATTTATTCAAAAAAAAGTCCAGTAGGTCCAATTTATATGAATCAAGCAAAAAAAAGATTATTTGATTGCTAAAAATAAAACAAAGTATACATATATTTGAGGACAAAGCGTGTCATCAATTGAGAAGCAACTAACAAAAAAACACCAATCCGAACATATAACCTTTGTTACATGTTCGGATTGGCGTATTTATTTTAGAGTGGTAGGTTGGGAATATACAGTTTAGCGTTTGAGAATTTCACATCTGCCAACTTCAAACGTTCTGCTTCCACTTTACCGTTGTAAATTAAAAGTAGTTGTTCGCTCTAAATTACAGGTGTAAATTTTACACTTCTGAGCCCACTACTTTAGAGGTCCCGACGCTTCAGGAAGGGAAAGCTTAAAACGGTAAATCGTCGTGATCTTCTTCTTTAAAATTATCTGCAGGAGCGAATGCAGCTGCAGGAGGCATTGGCGGCACAGTTCCTTGAGCAGGAGCCTCAGTCTGTAATTTTGCAATTCTCCATCCTTGAATAGTATTAAAATAAACCACTTCCCCTTGCGGATTGGTCCATTCTCTACCTCTCAAATTAATATCCACTTTTACGTTATCGCCCACTTTGTACGCATCCAATAAATCGCATTTGTCTTGTACAAATTGAACCGAAATATGTTGTGGATATTGCTCATCCGTAGTTACTACGATATCTCTTTTTCTAAAACCCGAACTCCCCACTTCTTTGGTTTGTTCTACCATTTTCACTCTTCCTGTAACTTCCATTTTTTTACTTTTTTGTGGCTTGAATCAGCAAACCTATTTATACTCTTTTGGCTAACAATAATTTCCAAGCGTGTTCCACTTGTTCCTCATTCAAAAATTCTTTTGCTTTCATGTGCACGTTTTCTTCATCATCTGAACTTAAAACGGCTTTTGCTTCAAAACTATTTTCTACAAATATATTAATTTCTTCTTTCGTGGGCAAAGATTCTACATTTCCCAACATGCCTAAATCATTTCCAGAAAAAACCGGACTTTTCCTAATAAACTCTGGAATTTTATCCACCCCAATTCCCAACGTAGTCAAGGGTTTAGGCACTTCGAACAAGCCTTTATTGGCTCGAGAATACCAGTTGCCACCCATCCGCGACACGAGATCAATTTTATATTGGTCAATTGCACCGTTTTTGTCCAAAACATCTTCGCTAATATGCAATTTAATCACCTCACAAATTACCAAATTTCCTGCTCCACCTTCAGTTCCTAAACTGATAATTTCGTTCACCTTGCATTCAAACTGCACCGGCGATTCCTGTACTCGAAACGGCTTCACCAAATCCGAAGCTAACATTGTCAATCCCGATTTGACAAACTCATTGACACCATCACCATACTCCGTGCTTGCCAGTGAAACCTGCTGTACAATATCATAATTCACCACACTTATCACCACTTCGTGCGTTGCTTCAACATTCAGCAACGTATGTTTTACCGTGTTATTTCGCACTCTTCGTGCAGGAGAAAAAATCAAAATTGGCGGATTGGAACTAAAAACATTGAAAAAACTAAATGGCGACAAATTGGAAATTCCATCTGCATCTATAGTGCTTGCTAAAGCTATTGGACGTGGTCCAACAGAACTTTGCAAATAACCTTGCAATTGTACTGCTGAAATTTCATGTGGTTCAATACTAATCATAGTTTTGCTGAATTTTTGACAAAGATAATTTTTTGGAACCAATCTTTTGGTATTGTGAAAATATAAAAATTAGAATGATGAAAGTTTGTACCAATAGAATTTTGATTAATGATTCATTTGTATAAATTCACGTAATTTGGTGTCGAAAATAACTGGAGGATTCGTTCTGTCTTTTTCAACCATTTTTATTACATTTAAAAAAAATTTACATGCAATTTTCAGAACAAACTAATAAAACACGGTGGGTTATTATCGTTGCTTCATTTGTCATCGTGTCTTTAATTCTTTGGAATACTTACGATTTCTTTCAGGTATTTAAATCCGAAGAGCGACAAAAAATGGAGATTCTAGCCGAAAGTTTACAGAAAATAAATAAATCAGACCTGACCACAGACGATTTGGCCTTGGAATTATCCATAATAAGTAGCAATAAAACAATTCCTTTTATATTAACAGACCATCAAAATGTAATCATCAACAACTCTAATATTGAGGCTGCTGTTAGTGAAAATCCTACTCAATTAAAGTATTTATTAAATCGATTTAAAAAGGAGAATGAGGCGATTATAATGGAAGATTCCGCTCAATATTTATATTACGGAAATTCTTCGTTATTGACAAAATTGAAATATTATCCCCTAGCCTTGGTTTTAATCATCGTCCTGTTTGGCATTATAGTTTATAATTTTTATCGAAGTACCAAAATTGGGACACAAAATAAACTTTGGGCGGGAATGGCAAAAGAAACCGCTCATCAAATAGGAACGCCTTTATCTTCTTTAATAGGTTGGGTGGAAATCATGAAAGCCGATAATGTTGATGAAACCACCGTTTCAGAGATTGAAAAAGATATTGCCCGTTTACAAACCATTACGGATCGGTTTTCAAAAATAGGCTCGGAACCCGTTTTAGAACGTATGAATATTGTCAAAGAAACGGAAGATTCCCTGTTTTATTTGAAAGCACGCTTTTCTAAACAAGTGAATTTCTCGTTTTCAGGCCCTGATTATCCCGTATTAATGAGCTTAAATCCTGGATTACACAGTTGGACTATTGAAAACCTGGTCAAAAACGCCATCGATGCTATGAAAGGAAAAGGCGACTTGACCGTTGCAATTATCGACGACAACAAATACATTCGGATTCGTGTTTCCGATACTGGAAAAGGTATTCCAAAAAAGGATTTTAGCCGTGTTTTTGAACCTGGATTTACTACTAAAAAAAGAGGATGGGGTTTGGGTCTTTCACTTACTAAAAGAATTGTAGAAGAATACCATAGTGGAAATGTCAAAGTTCTAGCCTCTGAAATTGGCAAAGGGACGTGTATTCAAATGAGTTTTAAAATCACATAAAAAAGAGAAACTTTCGTTTCTCTTTTTTATACTTAATTTGAAGTAAAAATCGCCCTTATTGTTTCATCGGTTCCATTGTCATCAAAATCGCCTACCGTTTCTAATTCTAAAGAAGTTGCTGTAAGACTTTTTATAGTTGCAGTACCAATCTCGCCATCCATGGAAACACTAATTTTATCTCCATCCAAAGCCCAAGAACCTTGACTTGTGAATAATTCGCAATTATTGAAATAGCCATCAATTAATACTCCCGTTGACAAAAATTCGTTATAATCCCTCCCGCAAGAAGCATCTTGGTTTTCGTAAGGAACTGTTTGTCCCGCAACTTTGTAGCTAGCAAAGTACCATTTCTTGTTGGTCAATTTGGTTGCATCAATAACGTTATCATTGTCATCGCCTGAACAAGAAGCGAATAAAACCAAGCCTAAAGCTAAAGTTAAAAATTTTTTCATTGGAATGTGTTTTTTAAATTTCGACAATGTTAATAAAAAAATTTAAGCAAAAAATACTTACTTATAGGTATTGCTGAATTTCTTTCACAATATTTTCAAAATCTACTTTCTCTAATTTCACTTTCTTTTCAAAACGCATTTCGTCCATTTCATTCAACGGAATTAAATGAACGTGGCAATGCGGCACTTCAAGACCTATTACCGCCATTCCTACGCGTTTGCAATCAATTGCCTTTTCTAAAGCGATGGCTATTTTACGTGAAAACTGCATCAAGTCAAGGTACAAATCTTCGTTCAAGTCAAAAATTTTATTGATTTCTTGCTTTGGAATGCACAAAGTATGACCTTTCGCATTGGGATTTACATCCAAAAAAGCCAAGAATCTATCGTTTTCCGCAATTTTGTAAGCCGGAATTTCGCCGTTGATTATTTTAGTAAAAACTGAACTCATCTTCTAAAATTTAAAATTAGTCGCGCGTGATTTCCAAAATTTCAAATTTCAAAATTCCGTTGGGAACCGTAATTTCAGCAATTTCTCCTACGGATTTACCTAGCAAACCTTTTCCGATTGGAGAAGTTACCGATATTTTTCCTGTTTTTAAATCCGCTTCGCTTTCGGCAACGAGTGTATAAGACAACTCCATTCCGTTGGTTTGGTTCTTGATTTTTACGTGCGACAAAACCAAAACTTTAGACGTATCCAATTGCGATTCGTCAATCAATCGGGCATTAGAGTACACTTCCTCTAATTTGGCAATACGCATTTCCAGCATGCCTTGTGCTTCTTTTGCAGCATCGTATTCGGCGTTTTCAGACAAATCCCCTTTATCGCGTGCTTCTGCAATATCCGCTGATGCTTTAGGACGCATTACGTTTTTTAAATGATCTAATTCTTCTTTTAATTTTTTAAAACCTTCCGCTGTATAGTAAGATATGTTACTCATAATTTCATTATTTATATAAATAGAAAAAATCCCATCGGAACGGGATTTCTTTTCACAAAGATACTTTTTTTATTTTAGTCTATAATAATATGCTAAATCATATATATGTCAAAGTTAATTAAATTAAATTTGTTTCGTTGATTAATTAAGAAAATTTTTCTCATGCGTAAATTATTTGCTGTTATCGCTTTAGTGGTACTCTTTTTCAGTTGTTCATCCGATACTGTACGGTACCAAAATCCGTTTATTCCCAATTATAATTTTTCGATTACGATTGATGCTAATTTACCTTTGTACAGCGGTTTGCTTTCATCTATAAATCCCATCCGCATTACCAACGAAAATGTGGGGGCTAACGGCATAATTGTGATGAAAATTTCCGACACCGATTACCGTGCTTGGGAAGCCAACTGTCCCAATCAATATCCAAGTGCATGCTCCCGAATGGTAATCAATGGCTTGAATGCCAAATGTCCGTGTGACGATATCGAATACAGTTTGTTCAACGGCGTAGGAATGAACAACCAAGGAGAATATACGATGAAACCGTATCGGGTCGATATTCTGGGTAAGAATCTGATTCGGGTATCGAATTAAGACCTCCCCAACCCCTCCAAAGGAGGGGCTTTCAAAAAGGAGGTAAAATTTAATTTAGATAAAAAACGTAGCTTTTTGAATTTGTTTTTGCCATTGATATTGATTTTTTAAAATAACAAAGTCAAACCCACTAAAAAGTTGATTCCAGCTTGCGGATAATAACCAGCTCCTTCAATAGTGGTGATACTCCCCGGACTAGAAAAATCGTCGTCGTAGGTGTAAAAATAGCCGTTACTTTCGTACTTGTGATCGAAAATATTATTGACTAAACCATTGAGGAGAATCGATTTAAACACCGATTTGGGTTTGAATTCATACGAAATATTGAAATCATTTACTGCATAAGCATCCAATTTTGAACGTTGAGAATCGATGTTTCCCATGTATTGTTTGCCTACGTATTTGGTTAAAAACGTAATTTGCATATTTTTAACACCCGCAAACGTCAAGCCATTTGCGGCAATTAAACGGGGAGAGAAAGCGATATCCGTATTGCCTAAATTCTGTAAAACACCATCTCTTTCAAATACAAAATCTTTATTTTTGTTGGTGCTAATGGTCATGTTGGGACGCAAAATCCAGTTTTTTAATGGAACTATAGCTGCATCTATTTCAATTCCCAAGCGGTAACTTTTTCCACTATTGGTTCTTAAAGGTGCTCCAACATCGTTTAATTGTCCAGTCAAAACGAGTTGGTCTTGGTAGTTCATTAAATAACCGTTGATGTTTACTTTAGCTCTTGCCGAATTGTACCTCCAGCCCAACTCAAAGTTATCCAATTTTTCTGGTTTAGGATTTCCGCTTTCGTAATCGTTTCGGTTGGGTTCGCGATTGGCTCTTGCATACGAAAAGTAAAAGTTATTTTTCTCGTTTGCTGTAAAAGTAACTCCTGCTTTTGGATTGAAAAAATGAAAAGCGTCGTTTACTATACCTGTTTCTTCACCATTTGCCGTATATATTACATTTCGGTATTGAAGATCTCCAAAAAGATTCCATTTTTCTGTTAAATCATAATTCAATTTTGCAAAAACATTCAAATCGTTTTTGGTCGAAAAATCATCATAATACTTAAAATTGTATTCGGGCAAAACCACACTTCGCGTCCATAATACATTTCCAAAATGCTTTCCTTCGTAGCGGTTGTAACCTCCACCAGCGATAAAATCGACTTTATCTTTCTTGTAGTTTACAGAAAAAGTGGCCCCGTAAAAATCATTGTCGAGCCATTTTCTTCGAATTAAATCCGATTCTTCCACCAGTTCTCCATCGATATTTTGTGGCTCAATTCCGTAATCCGAAAGCTCCTCGCCTTGACGGTAATTCTCAAAAAATCCTTCTCCTTTGGTATAATGCAAAGCAAAATTAGTACTCCAAACGTCACTCCAACGTTGGTTCCAATGCAGTTGATAGTGGTCTTGTTTGTAATTATCGGTTTCATTATCGTAAAACCGCAACTGACCATTGTTATCAATATATTCTCCTGATACGTTGTATGTTCGGTCGTTGGCAAGCTTTTTCAAATCTTCCAGTCCGTTCCAAGATTGATAGGTTTTTTCGGTTCCACCAAATACCAAGGCTTTGATTAAGGTATTATTTTTCAGATAAGTACCTTGTAAAAAATACGACTTTAAATCGGAAGCCGCTCGATCGATGAAACCGTCGGAGGCAATATTCGAAAGTCGTCCCGCAATTTCGAAATGATTGTTCATCAATCCGGAACTAAATTTCACCGTATGCTTTCGTGAATTAAAACTTCCGAAGGAATTGGAAATCTCACCCGAAGATTCTTGGTTTACGGCATCAGTTAGCAAGTTTAAGCTTGCGCCAAATGCACCCGCTCCATTGGTGGAAGTTCCCACACCGCGTTGGAGTTGCACATTTTCTACCGAGGAAACAAAATCGGGCATATTGACCCAAAAAGTCCCTTGGCTTTCCGAATCGTTGTACGGAATTCCGTTTATCGTAACATTCACACGACTTGCATCGCTACCACGAACGCGAATTCCGGTGTATCCAAAACCATTTCCAGCATCAGAAGTGATAACCACAGAAGGCAAAAAGTTGAGCAAAATAGGAATGTCTTGTCCTAGATTTCGCTGCTTTAATTCTTCCTTGGAAACATTACTAAAACTCATAGGTGTCTTGTCGTTGGCCCGAACAGCCTTGACCATTACCTCATCTAAGGGATTGACTTTTGTCGAATCTTGAGGTACATTTTGTGCATAACCGCAAAAAGAAAATAGCGATAAACTGTAAAGAAACAATCGCTTTTGTGTAAAAGGCTTGTGTAAACCTGCAAATAATAAAGTTTTCATTCGTAAAAAAATTACGAATAAAAGGGGCAATTATTCAATTGTTAATAAAATAGTATTGGATTTTTCTCGACAAAAAACAATCGTGCACAATCGCTTTTGTCTTTTCCCTAAACAGCATTACCTGTTCTAGGTTCCATGGGTATAATCTCAGCCATAACAGCACCCCTTTGAGACGGGACAAAAGTAGGCAAAACTTATTTTAAAAAACAAGAAACAATTCAAAAAAAAATTGAACCTCTAAAACTCCGGTCTTCGTCGATTCTTTTTTACTTCAGCGTTTGTTTTTTTATCCTTCAATCTTTTACGGATAACGGATTTTGGAATTTTTGTGGCTTTCCGTACTTTTTCGATGTGCAAACTTCGGGTGATCAAATCAAAAAAGCGTTTGGTGACAATGGCTTTGTTTTTAAACTGGCTTCGGTCTTCGTCGCAATTTAAAATCAAGATATTTTCTTTGGTCAATCGAGTAGAAAGTTTTGAAAGAACAAGTGCTTTTTCTTCTTCTGATAAACCACTTGAATTTTCTACATCAAAATTTAAAACGACTTTCGAGGAAACTTTGTTTACGTTTTGTCCACCAGCACCGCTACTTCGCACGGCTTTAAAATTCAATTCTGATAAAAGCTGTTCTTTATCCATTATGCACCTCCAAATTCTGTTTTTTATCGTTAATAATTTTTTTCCATTCGACGTAAGCCATCACGGCAAGAACGGTAAAAATAAGAAATTGCAACGACAAAATCCCCAAGCCTCTGTAGCCATAAAGTGGTATCGAAATCAAATCGGCGATGATCCACAGCGTCCAATTCTCGATTTTTTTAATCGCCATGAACCACATTCCTGTAAAAAATAGTCCCGATGTAAAGATGTCGATATAATTTTCTTCTAAAATGGGTCGGTCGAAAAGTTGGTACACGCCGTACATCACAACTACCGTTACTAAAAACAAAATAAAACCAATTATTTTTTGCCTTGTATTGGTTCGACTGATTTGATAAACAGGGATCTCATCTTTTGTTTTTGCCCAGTTGAACCAACCGATAATACTCATAATCGAGAAATACACATTTATTGTCATATCAGCAAAATAGCCTGCTTTATAGAGCAAATAAGTGGATAAAATCGTGGCAACCAAACCCGTTGGATAGACCAAAATATTCTCTTTCTTGGCATAAATGACGCTGATGATTCCAAAGAAAAAGACGATGATTTCGATGATGATATCAAAGAGAATTTTGTCCTGATACGGTTTTAAAAAAAAATCAATCATTTAAAATTTGATTAAAAAATTCACTGTCGTTTTCAAAAGCGGTTCCGATAACTACCATAGTTGCTCCACCACTATACGCACTTTCAATTCCTTCCTTGGTTCGAATGCCGCCGCCCACAATTACAGGGATCTCAACCGCTTTTGAAACCGCTTCAATCATTTCAGTTGGAACAGAATACAAAGCACCACTTCCCGCTTCCAAATAAATCAATTTGTTACCCATAAGCTCGCCTGCTTGAGCAGTGGCAACCGCTTTTTCTATATGCTTTCGCAAAATGGGTTTGGTTTTACTCACTTCCTCAACTGCTGTAATTCCGCCGCTTTCAATCAGCAAATAAGCGGTGGGAATCACTTCCAGATTTGATTTTTTGAGTACCGGTGCCGCTTGAACGTGGTGTTCGATCAAGTAATCGGAATTTCGTCCAGAAAGCAAGCTGAGGAATAAAATACCATCAGCATTATCGGCAATTTGGGAAGGATGACCGGGAAAAAGAACAATGGGTAATTGCGTAAAAGTTTTAATTTTCGAAATCATTTTTTCGATTAAAACCGAAAAAACAAGGCTTCCGCCAATGAAAATATGGGTAGCTGGAGATTGATTTATTTTCGCAATCAGAGATTCGATGTTTTCAAAATCAACTTTATCGGGATCAATTAAAACCGCTAACAAACGTATTTTGTTTTGAAAAGCACTTCGAATTTCAGCATAAATTGTGTTTGTGATTGTTTCCATTTAAAGCAAAACTAACGTTTTTATTTTTTAAATTTTACTTCTCAAAAGCAATAACAATGATATAGTTTTCGACGATTTCAAATTGTACCGAAAATTCTTTCACCATATTTTCAAAAGTGAGTATGGCACTTGTTTTTCCTTCGGACATTTCGAAAGGTAAAACCGAGATATGGTCTTTAAAACTGATTCCTACTTGGTTTTCAATTTTAAAAATGGCTTCTTTAACGCCCCAAATTACGGTGCTTTTTTGGATAAAGTCTTGTTCTTTTTCTTTGGGCAGAAAGCCAAATTCGGTATCCATAAATTTTTCGGCGATGGTAATTATTTTTTCCCGTTGCATTTCGAGGTCAATTCCGGCAATTGTATCGCTCACAATTATGGCCGAAAATTCAAAAGAATGGGTGATGGAAATGTGTTTGCCGTCCCGTAAATTGGGCTTTCCTGTTTCGTCATAAAACAAATCTTCGTCGGTGTAGTTCAATTCTTGCAGTAATTTTCGAATCGAAAGAAAACCTTTTTGATGTGACAAGGCTTTCATATTATTAAGGCGAATTAAACTAACGTCTTTCATGTAAACTTCGTCAAAGAGATCTTCGAAGGATTCAGTGATTTGCCAAATAAGAACTTGTGATGCAGTACCGATGGTGAATTTTTTATATAATGGCATGTGTTTCGTGAATTTTTAGCCCGGATGGAAACGGCATCCCCCGATTTTTCATCGGGGATACAGTGGACAGCCGGATCAGCTCCTGAAAAAACTTATTTTTTAAATTGTGACAACGCGTTTTTTGTAAATTCGGATAAGACCAATTTACCAGAAATGGCGGCTCTTTCGTGCAGCAATTCGTCCCAGTGTGCGGTATTTTCCCACAAAACGGTTTTCATTTCGGCCAAAGCTTCGGGATTGTAACTCGCCAATTTTTGAGCCAGAAAATCGACCTCTTTATCCATTTCGCTGATGGTTTCATACACTTTTGCATACAGCCCTTTTTCTTTGGCCCAATAGGCGTTTTGCCATTCGTGTCCGCCAATGGTAAGTTCGGCTAAGGCGGCAGTACCTATTTTTCGTTCAACAGCGGGTGCAATTACAAATGGCCCGATGCCGATTGTTAACTCTGAGAGTTTGATGGATGAAGCTTCGGTGGCAAATGCATAATCGCAAGCAGCGGCCAGACCTACACCACCCCCTACTGCTTTACCTTGGATACGACCGATGATGAGTTGGGGACATTTTCGCATGGCGTTGATGACATTGGCAAATCCGGAAAAGAATTTTTCGCCCTTTTGCAAATCATCAATTTGGAGTAGCTCGTCGAAAGAGGCTCCCGCACAAAATGTTTTATCGCCTTCACTTTTTAAAATGATTACCGAGACGGACTTATCTTGCGACAGTTTTTGCAATTCATTGGTTAAACGCTGCAACAATTCACTTGGAAATGAGTTACTTGACGGATGACTGAACTCGATTGTGGCAATTTTATTTTGAGTATTGGTATATAAAGAACCGTACATTGGTGTTGTTTTTAGAACATTAATTTCTTGTAAAATTAGGTAAATTACCTGAAATTTAGCTGTTGCTGATTGATTTTCCTGTTAATTGATGATGGTACTAGATTGATTGGTGCGATTTTTAAAGTCCAACAAAAGTGCAAAACAATTTTTTTAATTGGGCAAAAAAACTATATTTGCGTTCGAATTGGGGATGTAGCTCAGTTGGCTAGAGTGCTTGACTGGCAGTCAAGAGGTCGTGGGTTCGAGCCCCATCTTCTCCACATTAAAAAACCGTAAAAATCTAATTTTTAGATAATTACGGTTTTATTTTTTTGTAATTTGTACGATTTTTGTATTGCTACGGTTTTTAATTGCTTTTTTAATCAATTTTTACACACGTGAATAGATAACAACGAACTTTTATATTTTGAAGTTTGCACCAGTAAAAAAACTACTTTAATAATTATTTTTGTTTTTTCGGCTTCATTTCGTGCATTTATTACATAGCATTTCAAAATAAAGTATTCGCTGTGTTCAATTCATAAGTGCAACAAACTTATTATTTAGAGTTTCAATTGGACTAAGATAATTGAATTTTCTAATAGGTCTGTTATTAATTGATA
>NZ_JBIPPD010000218.1:0-5365 GCF_044368625.1 Flavobacterium sp.
TTTGTGCAAAATTGAGCGTAGAAAATAGCAATAATGCTATGATTGTAAGTGATTTATAGTTTCCGAGTTTGTTCATGTTGGTTGAAAAAGTTAATTTAAATAAAAACACTATGGTTATAATTTACAAAAACGCTTATTTTGATGAAAAATTTATAGTAAGTTTGACACCTCAAATAGCAAGCCATATTTTTACAAAAATAGCATTTAAACCTTTGCATACAAACTTATTTCATATCGTTTTATTATCAATTTTCTTAACACTTGGGACTTCAAAAGTTTATTCGCAAGAAATTCCAAAAAAACTAGAGGTTGCCATCCCTGAAATTAAACAAGTTACTCCTGATAGCTTAAATCTGAAGGTGCTACCGATTCCTGAACAGAAAGCAGACAGTATCAAAACCGACACCATAATAAAGAAAAAACCAGTTCTCGACGGAATTGTGCGGCGTAAAGCAATAGATTATGAGCGAATCGACCAAAAGAAAAAATTAGTGACGCTGTTTAATCAAGCAGAATTGTACTACCTCGACGTTGAATTGAAAGCGGGAATAATTGTAATGGATTATGCCAAAAACGAAGTTTATGCCGGTAGAATTAAGGATTCAACAGGTACTTTCTCGCAACGCCCCGTTTTTAAGCAAGGTTCCAATGTTATCGAGCCCGATTCGATCAGGTTTAACTTCAAGACTAAAAAAGTATTGATTTGGAATTCGCGAAGCAAACAAGGCGAACTTAATTTTATTGCCGAGAAAGCCAAAAAGGAAAATGACTCGGTGTATTTTATGGAAAATGTAAAATTTACGACCGCCGAAGATATCGACGATCCTGAATATTATTTTTTAGCTCGAACCGCTAAATTTGTTCCGAAGAAAAAAGTGGTTGTAGGTCCTACCAATATGTATATTGCTGATGTTCCCACCCCTATCGGTCTTCCGTTTGCATTTTTTCCAATGACCGAAACCAGTCAGTCTGGAATTATTTTACCTACTTTTAACGATACGCGACAACAAGGATATTCCTTACAAAACGGTGGTTATTACTTTGCTTTAAGCGACAATTACGACCTTACTTTCCTGGGAGATTATTACACCAACGGAAGTTATGCCTTGCGTTTTGATTCAAGTTATGCCATACGCTACCAGTTTAGCGGAAATGTAAATATTCGATTTGAAAATCAAATCAATAGCGAACGAGGTTTTCCTGATTATTCTAAGAGTACTATTTACAATATTCAATGGAATCACTCACAGGACACTAAGTCCAATCCCAATTCCCGATTTTCAGCATCAGTCAATTTGGGAAGCAGTACGTATTTTCAAAACTCTTTAAATCAAGTCAATGTCGGCTCCCGTTTGAACAATACTTTGAGCTCTTCAATTTCATATTCTAAAACATTTAACACGGTTCCTTCGGTCAATCTTTCGTTAACGGCCAATCATTCGCAGAATACGCAAACACAGGCTATTAATATGACTTTGCCAACCTTGCAACTCAGTGTGGATCGTGTTTTTCCTTTTGCTTCGGAGGACCAACCTAAGAAAGGATTGATTAAAAACATCAACTTGCAATACAATTTGAGAGGCGAAAACCAAATACGAACTACCGATTCACTCTTTTTCAAGCCCGAAATGTTTAGAGATGCTAAAGTGGGTTTCCAACATTCGATTCCTCTAAATACCAACTTTAAAGTATTCAAGCATTTCAGCGTTTCGGCAGGTATGAACTATAATGAGGTTTGGTATTTAAAAACACTTCGTCGGAATTTTGATCAAGATATAGGAAGCGTTGTGGATCGCGAAGTAGAAAAATTTGATGCGTTCCGAACGTATTCTTTTTCAAGCAGTATTGGTACAACTATATATGGAACTTTTGATTTTGGTGAAACCAAAAAAATTCAGGCCATCAGACACGTAATGCGACCTTCTGTTTCGTACAGCTATACACCCAGCTTTGAAAAATATTACGATACCTACGCTCTTGATGCAAGCGGTAGAATGCAAAATGAATACACCCGATTTGAAGGAGGAATTTTTGGCGCACCCGGATTGAATAATTCCAACAATATTGGTTTTTCATTGAGTAACACTTTCGAAGCAAAAGTGACAAGCAAAGACTCTACCGACATGAAACCCAAGAAAGTGATGCTCTTGAACAATTTTAATTTTTCAACGAGTTATAACATTGCGGCAGATTCACTCGCTTGGTCGCCTGTTCGTGTCACAGGTGGTACCTTATTATTTAAAGACAAGATGAATGTTAATTTTGGTGCGACTTTAGACCCAATGGCTATTGACAATACAGGAAGACGAATTGAAAAATACAATATTGATAACGGCGGTAGTTTGTTTCGAATGACGAGTGCCAACATGACCGTTAATTATTCCATAACCAGTACCGGAAAAGACAAACCCGAAAGCAAAAAAGACCAAGGCGCTCGAAATGGCGGTCGTGAAGATGATTTATTTGGAACCAATGTCGATTTTGGCGAACGTCGCGAAGGCGTTTTTGACGATGAAAACAAAAATGAAGGTTCGACGGAGTTTTTTAAAACCGATATTCCTTGGGACTTAACCTTTGCTTATTCGTTGACCTACGGGAATAATAATCGTGAGAATGAGATCATTGGAAATTCCATTATGATTTCAGGGAATTTAGACATCAGTCCGAAGTGGAAAATTGGCGTTTCAACGGGTTATGATTTTGTTCAAAACGGTGTTACATTTACACAATTACGCTTTGAACGCGACTTATTGAGCTGGCGAATGGATTTTAATTGGGTTCCGTTGGGAGAAGCGTCCTCTTGGGGGTTCTTTATTGGAATCAAATCTGGAATGCTGAGCGATATCAAGTGGGACAAAAGAACACAGCCTAATCGTGTGATTCGATAATTATAAATAAAATTACATATGAAGAAAATAATTTATACCGACAAAGCACCCGCACCAATCGGGCCTTACAATCAAGCCGTTTTAATGGGTAACACTCTTTACACTTCAGGTCAAATCGCGCTGCATCCCGATACGATGGAGTTGGTCATGGAAACCATTGAAATTGAGACCAAACAAGTTATGAAAAATATGCAAGCTGTACTTGAAGCTGCAGGAATGACGTTTGAAAATGTAGTAAAAAGTACCATTTTTATCAGCAATATGAATGATTTCAGCAAAATCAATGGCGTGTACGAAACCTATTTCGACGAAAAAACAGCTCCCGCTCGCGAAACAGTTCAAGTGGCTTGTTTGCCAAAAAATGTGAATATCGAAATTTCGATGATTGCAGTTATAGAGGAATAAGTAAATCTATTTTTTTTAAATTATTGTTTTTCAGAACGTTATTAAAGAAAATGAGTTACTGTTCTTTTGTACTCATTTTAATAATACTGTCCAAACATTCCTTTAACATGGCCTTTATATGTTTGTAAAAACTTATTTTGAAAAAAAAGAGGGAAATTCCTTTGGTTGTAATAAGTGATGTACACCTAGGAACGTATGGTTGCCAAGCCAAAGAGTTGGTAAATTATCTAAAATCCATTCGTCCAAAAACGCTCGTTTTGAATGGAGATATCGTCGACATGTGGAGTTTTAGCAAAAATTACTTTCCCGCTTCCCACATGAACGTATTGCGACAAATTCTAAAAATGTCCAATCAGGGAACGCGAGTGATTTATATTACCGGAAACCACGACGAAACTTTACGAAAATATTCGGATTTAATTCTGGGAAATTTTGAATTGGTCGACAAACTAATTTTGGATTTGGACGGAAAAAAAACTTGGATTTTTCATGGCGATGTATTCGATTCTTCTACCAAAGGTTATGCAAAAATTTTGGCAAAGCTGGGTGGTAAAGGATACGATTTACTAATCTTAATCAATAGTTTGATCAATTGGATTCGCGTTCTTTTAGGAAAAGAAAAAAGAAGTTTTTCTAAAATGATCAAAAACAGCGTAAAAAAAGCCGTTGCTTTTGTTTCCAACTTTGAAACCACCGCTGCCGAAATTGCTATTGAAAAAAAGTACAGTTATGTCGTTTGTGGGCATATTCATAAACCCCAAATGAAAGAAATTCAAAACGAAAACGGTAAAGTTTTGTATTTAAACAGTGGCGACTGGGTCGAAAACCTTACGGCTTTGGAATACAATAAAAAGAAATGGAGCATCTACCACTATCAAAAATCCGAATTCTTAGATATAGAAACAACTGATATTGAAACTCCTAACGATATTCTAACCAAAATTATGTCGGAATAATTCGGCTACACTTTCAAAAAAAATTATGAAAATATTTTATGCAATTCAAGCCACTGGAAATGGTCACATCAGTAGAGCCATTCAGTTGCATCCTTATCTTCAAAAATTTGGAGATGTAGACTTCTTTTTAAGCGGAAACAATGCAACCCTACCTGTTGATCTACCCGTCAAATTTAAGAGTAAAGGTTGCAGTTTACTTTACAGCAAATGCGGTGGATTGGACTATACCGCAATTGCAAAAAACATCAAACCGATACAAATGTATAAAGATGCAAAAGCCTTACCGCTCAAGCATTACGATGTAATTATTAATGATTTCGACTCTATCACGGCTTTGGCTTGTAAATTACAAAAAGTAGATTCGGTACAATTTGGACATCAAGCGAGTTTTATTTCTAATCAAACACCTAGACCGAGTAAAAAATCGTTTCTTGGAGAAACTATTTTCAAACATTATGCTCCCTCGACCAAACATATTGGTTTGCATTTTGAATCCTACGATTCGTTTATTCATCCACCGATTATCAAGGAGGAAATTATAAATGCCACGCCAAAAGACATGCAACACATAACAGTATATTTGCCTTCATTTGATAAAGATTGTTTGGAAAAAGCGTTCAAGAAACTTCCAGATGTCGCATTTCATTGGTTTTTGAGTGAAATTACGGAGAAGTACATAAGCGGAAACATCACGTATTTTCCCGTCAATCAGAAATATTTTAATGAAAGTTTGATTTCTTGTCACGGTATTATAACTGGTGGAGGATTTGAAACACCCTCAGAGGCTTTGTACTTGAATAAAAAAGTGCTCAGCATTCCGATTTTAAATCACTACGAACAGCTTTGTAACGCAGCAGCTCTAGAAAAAATGGGTGTTCAAGTAATTTATGAAGTAGGAAATGAATTTGAATTGATTGTGGAAAAGTGGTTGAATGCTACGTCAAATAATCCAACAATCAAAGCGAATGATATTAAAAAAACATTGCAGTATTTGTTTGACACCTATCCAAAAAGAAAATAATTGAATTGAGTTATTAAGTTAAATTCCGTATATTAGTTCCTTTAAATACTGAATTATGGATAATTTTAAAGGTCAAAATATACTCAATCTAGTAA